>CADFQU010000023.1 GCA_902836505.1 Streptococcaceae bacterium | reverse complement strand
AGTCAGCGATTGGGTATTTACGGTTGTTTGCTTTATCAGAGATAACGGCAAATGGTGTTACTTCAGATCCTGTACCAGATGTTGTTGGGATTGCGATAAACTTAGTCTTCTTACCAAGCAATGGGAACTTGAAGGCACGTTTACGGATATCCATGAATTTTTGAACCAAGTCACGGAAGTCCACTTCTGGTTGCTCATAGAAGAGCCACATTACTTTGGCCGCATCCATTGGAGATCCACCACCAAGAGCAACGATGGTGTCTGGTTTGAAGGCACGCATGATCTCTGTACCACGTTCAACGGTTGTGATATCTGGATCTGGTTCTACGTCAGCAAAGATTTGGTAAACTACCTTGTTGCGACGAAGGTCAAGCTGTTCGATGATACGATCAAGGAAACCAAGCTCTACCATAGCGTGGTCTGTAACGATCATGACACGTTCAACGTCACGACATTTTTGTAGGTATTCAATTGAATCACGTTCAAAGTATGTTTTTGAAGGAAGTTTCATCCATTGCATGTTATTTCTCCGGCGTCCGACTTTTTTGATATTCAAGAGGTTGATGGCACTAACGTTGTCCCCAACAGAGTTGCGTCCGTAAGAACCACATCCAAGTGTTAAGGATGGCAAGAAGGCATTGTAAACATCCCCGATACCACCGAAAGTCGAAGGAGAGTTGCAGATGACACGAATGGCTTTGACTGCTTTACCAAATTCTTTGGTCAATTCTTCGTCTGCTGTATGGATAGCAGCTGAGTGACCAAGACCGTTGAATTCAACCATTTGGCGTGCTTTGTTAATTCCGTCTTCACGGCTTTCAGATTTCAAGACAGCGATAACTGGTGACAATTTTTCACGAGTCAACGGCTCTTTTTCACCAACTTCTTTACATTCTGCAGCAAGGATGTTGGTTCCTTCTGGTACAGAGAAGCCAGCTTGTTCAGCGATCCATGCTGCTGGTTTCCCAACGATGTCCGCATTCAATTTCGCACCTGCACAGTTTTTGCTATTTGCTTTGACGCCGAAGCAGAACTCTTCAAGAAGGGCTTTTTCTTTTTTGTTAACAAAGTAAGTGTGGTAAGATTTGAATTCTTCAACAAACTCATCGTAGATTTCTTTATCGATGATCACCGCTTGTTCAGATGCACAGACCATTCCGTTGTCAAATGACTTAGACATAACGATATCGTGAGCAGCTTGGCGGATGTTGGCTGATTTTTCAACATAAGCTGGAACGTTTCCGGCACCTACCCCAAGAGCTGGTTTCCCACATGAGTAGGCCGCTTTCACCATGGCATTCCCACCTGTTGCAAGGATTGTTGCAACACCTTCGTGGTTCATAAGCGCACTAGTTGCTTCCATAGATGGTTCAGTAATCCACTGTACACAGTTTTCAGGCGCTCCTGCTTTAATTGCTGCATCGCGTACGATTTGTGCCGCATGAGCAGATGATTCTTGAGCAGATGGGTGGAAGGCAAAGACAATAGGGTTCCGTGTCTTCAATGAGATCAAAGCTTTAAAGATTGCTGTTGAAGTTGGGTTTGTTGTAGGAGTGATCCCGCAGACTACTCCGACTGGCTCAGCAATAAGGGTCAAACCAGTGACATCATCTTCTTGAATGACACCAACTGTCTTGGTGTGGCGCATGTTGTTCACGACGTGCTCACAAGCGAACAAGTTCTTAGTCGCCTTGTCTTCAAAGACCCCACGACCAGTTTCTTCATAAGCATGAAGAGCGAGCTCACCGTGTGCGTCAAGAGCAGCTACAGATGCTTTTGCAACGATGTAGTCTACTTGTTCCTGATCCAATTTGCGCATTTCTTCAAGCGCAACAAGCGCTTTTTGCACCAACTCGTCTACGTGTTTTTCAGCAGCGAGTTTCTTTTCTTCAGGTGAGAGAGATTTTTTATCAGCCATTTGATGCTTTCCTCCAATGTTTGAAACCCTTATCCTTTTCCGGAACTTTTTCTTGTTTTCAGAAACTTTCAAGAATAGTGTAAGAAATTTCGATTTGTTAATTTTTTCACAATATTATTGTACTCTATTTTAGAAAATTTGTAAATAGTTTCACAAAGATTTTTTTAACTTTTTTCCATGACCCCTCCTTCTCCTTCTATACAGGAGTATTTTCAAGAAAAAATTGAAGGATTTTTTTGAGAAAACACTTCAATTTCACAAACAAATATTTTCACGCAATTTTTGTAAGCGTTTTCTTAATTTTACTAAAAAAAGCAATTTTCTTCAAGTGAAAATTGCTTAAATGAATTAGTAAGTTTTACGGTTTAACTGGCCCCTGATTGGCTTGATCAACTGCTTCTTTCACAACGTTGGCATACAGGTTTCCTCCGACATCGATGGAACCATCTGATTCTAAACCAAAGTGGACATTATCTGTTCCCGCCCAAATAGCTGGGTTATCGATAGCAACCTGGTACCAGTCTGCTATATAGACATAGTCATATTTTTTAGCCAACTCCAGCTGATACTGTCGAGTCTGAACGGTGACGCTATTGCTATCATTGGCTTCACGCCCGTCATAAGGTGTCACAAAGATTAAGCGATGTCCTTTTGGTAATTCTTGAACAAACTTATCCAACAATTCTTGATAATTATTAGAAGAGTTGGTTCCAAGTGCAATCACCACGTTCTTGAGCAAGACTCTATTGGCAATATCCGTTTCATATACTTTTAAGCCTGAGTCCAGATTGCGGCTCACCAAGGCATCCATTTGGATATCCGGCATAACTTGTTTCAAATAATCTGATGCCCGGAGGTTTACAGAATCTCCGATCATGGTCACTCCATCTGACACATTGTAAGAAGTCGCTGAAGCATTGTCTACTTGGGCACGCGTGATCTGCATCTTGCTGTCGGATTGACGAAGCCCTTCGGTAATCAGGTTTTCATCAAAGGCTCCGACGCGTGGCGCAAAGAGTGCAATCCCAAACATGAGCAAGGTCAACGGAATCGCGCTGTAAAAGAGTGGTTTTGTGAAACTTCTGAGATCCATAGAGATGCCAAAAATCTTTGGTTCACGTCCAGCCAAGGTTGGTTCAATAATATAAAAACTTAAAGCAGCAAGACTAAAAGATACAAGTGCTGTTAATAGAGAAGCCCATCCATTGGTCATTAATTGAGAAAAGATGATGTAGAATGGCCAGTGGAAGAGATAGACCCCATAACTGGTATCTGCAATAAAGGTAATCACTGCAGGTTCTTTCTGATCTGGTGTCTTTTCATGAAGGACACGCGTCATCACAATCATCACAGATGCAGCAAGAGTCGCTACTAAAAAGCCAAATAAATAGGTCCAAACACTGTCAAATGGAAGGATAAAGGTCAAGACCAACAAAACTAGAAAAGCACCCGCTAAAATCGCTATCGTCTTCTGTAGCGATAACTTCTTCACTAATTGAGTAAGATTTGGACTGGTCGTTGTAATCCCTGTCACTGTCGCTAAAGCACTCCCCATAAAGAAAGGAAAGACATGAGCGATACTAGAAAAATAGACATTGGACAAATTCTTGGTGACCAGCGCTCCGACAAAGAAGGTCAGGAAAGTCACCAAAAAGAGACCTGTCGAAGATAGGAAGATATAGCCTCTATATTGGCCAATTGATTTAGCTTTTTTACCTAAAAACCAAGCCAAGAGCGCCCAGAGGACGTAATAATGAACTTCAAGAGCCAAACTCCAAGTATGAATGAAAAGATGAGGGATGAACTGACTTTCGTAACTTCCGCCACTTAACATCTCATAGAAGTTGGTCACAAAGCCAAAGACGGCCGCAATCTGTGTCCCAATCCCAGCAATAAAGTCTCGTCTGACCAAGAAGGTAAAAGGCATAACCAGCAAGACCATAAAGACTAAAGGAGGGACAATCCGGTAGAAGCGTCGTCGAAGGAAGCCCTTGAGATCAATTTTTTGATGACGGGCAAACTCATCGATCAGAAGAGCTGTGATCAAAAATCCTGAGAAAGTAAAGAAGATATCGACTCCAATAAATCCACCAGGAAAAACTTTTTGAAAGAAATGGTAGAGAAGAACGAGAAGAAGTCCCGTTATCCGTACCAATGAAAACCATTTAATTCGCATTTTGATAAATTCCTTGTTTAAACGTTCCTTTATAAACGACATTTTGTTCTGTCGTCAAGGTTCCCTGGCCTTCTGGTTGGCCATTGACAAATTCACCTTCATATTTCCAACCAGCCTTGGCTGTAAAGGTTCCATGACCACTAAAAGTCCCATTGACAAAATTGCCCTTGTAGGTGTCTCCGTTTTCAAAGGTCACCGTCCCTTGGCCATTCATCTTGCCTCGGACGACACTTCCGTCGTAGCGAATAGCTCCCTTATCGAGGGTCAACACACCTCCGAAAGGAATGGAGGAAAGAAAAACCCACAAAGCAGACAGAACAATAATCCCCAAGGACAATCGTTCAATATTCTCTCTCGTAACATAGACCTTATAGGTCTCATATAATTCTTTTATTTTTTCCATATTCTGTACATTCTTTTTATCTTCAGCCGGTTACTCCTTTCAGGAGCCCGTCCGAAACTAATCTTCTAATCGATCCAACCACTCTTGACAACCAGCTAGGACACGGCGATAGGTCTCTTCGAAATCTCCTGTGTACCATGGATCCGGGACACTTTCTCCTGCAAAGAGATGAATCTTGTGCTCTGTCCCAGGAGGTGCCATTCGTTTGATGTCAGCCACATTGTTCTCATCCATTCCTAAGATCAGATCAAAGGTATGAAAATCTTGGTCACTGATTTGAAGGGATGTTTTAGATGCATCATAGGGCACGCCATGGCTACGAAAAATCTTTTGAGTCCCTTGGTGAATAGGGTTCCCATGCTCCCAGTTAGAAGTAGCACGACTTTCAATCTCATACTGGTTGGTCAAGTCCTTCATCACAAACTCCGCCATGGGGCTTCGACAAATATTTCCTAAACACACAAATACGATTTTTTTCATGACAGCACCTCCTTTCTATTATAACAGAATGTAAGAAAAATATAATCTGCTAAAATTATAATTTTGAGGCAAGACGAAAAAAGCCTGTCCACCGTTGAGGTAGACTGACTTTCTTTTTTTATTCAGGCAGGATAATCTGAAGGGATGGCCATTTTCGTTTCCAATTTTTCTTTTTCATGCGTTCTGTATAAACTGCCAAACGCTCGGGGCTGGCTAAAAAATGAGGAGTCGGCTGAACGATGAAGTCTTCGATATCCTTGGTCCCATAGGGGAGAAAGAGCTCCAACTGACCATCTTCCCTTAAGCGAACCGCAAGAGCCGTACACTGCTCAGGGTATTTAGAAACCGCATCACAAGCACTGCGATAAAGGGCCGTCCCCGGGCTATGCTGGTGCATGTAGACTTGATTCTTCACTTCCCAAGCGTATTGGGGATAGACCTTCTTTAATTCCTGCTCAATCTGCTGCGTCTCCTCATAGCTAATCGCGGGGTCATAAAAGACCAGATCCAGATCCGTTGTCGCATCAAACCCTGGTCTTCCAGAAAGCTGGTTCCAGATAAAATTTCGTACCGCACCAGCTACTAACCAAGCATCTGCCAAGTTGAGATCCCGAATAATGGCCAAGACCGCCATCATCTCCGGATCCGCTTGGATTTGTTCTACGATCGTTTCTTCCGTCAGCATCTTCTGCTAGTCTCCATTGTAGGGATAGCCTAGGTGTTCATAGGCCTTGCGGGTTGCCACGCGCCCTGTCCGGGTCCGCATGATAAAGCCTTTCTGAATCAAGTAAGGCTCATACATATCTTCTACGGTCTCGCACTCTTCGGCAATATTGACCGATAGGGTCCCAAGGCCAACCGGGCCACCTCCGTACATCTCAATCATGGTCCGCAGGATCTTTTGATCGACATAGTCCAGCCCTTCATGGTCCACATCCAGCATGGAGAGAGCCTTGTCGGTGATGGTCTCATCAATCAAGCCATCGCCCATAATCTGGGCAAAATCGCGCACCCGTTTGAGCAAACGGTTGGCAATCCGAGGAGTCCCCCGACTACGAAGAGAAAGCTCTTCGGCAGCCTCGTGGGTAATCTCCATCTCAAAGATCTCAGCGGTCCGCTCGACAATCTCTGTCAGATCATCTTGCTCATAGTATTCCATGTGTCCGGTAATCCCAAAGCGAGCACGTAAGGGATTGGACAGCATACCCGCTCGAGTCGTCGCCCCAATCAGAGTGAAGGGAGGAAGGTCCAGATGGACACTCCGGCTAGTCTCGCCAGCACCAATCATGATATCGATGTAAAAATCTTCCATAGCACTGTAGAGCACTTCTTCAACTGACATGGGAAGACGGTGGATCTCATCGATAAAAAGGACATCTCCTGGCTCTAGATCATTGAGGATGGCTACCAAGTCACCAGCCTTTTCAATGACAGGACCGGACGTCTGCTTGAGATTGACACCCAGTTCATTTGCAATAACAAAAGCCATAGTGGTTTTCCCCAGTCCTGGAGGGCCAAAAAGCAGGACATGATCCAGCGCTTCATCCCGAAGCTTAGCCGCTTCAATAAAGATTTTTAGCTGGTCCTTGACCTTATCCTGGCCGATATATTCATGTAAATATTGCGGGCGCAGCGTCCGTTCGACAGCCTCTTCATCGCCCATGATTTCATTGTCTAAAATTCTACTCATACAGTCTATTATAGCAAAAAATGATGCCCCTGTTGATTTAAAATCATATTCTATTTCATATATTACTAATTATTGATTGTTTAGTATTAGGAACCGATTTCCTTCTTGAAATACTTTGTTTCTTTTTAAGGATCGTATTCCGTCTGCGACCCTATTGGACTGCCTTCACCATAATAATAAGGAACGTAGTTTTCGCTTCGCTCAAACTGCATCAATATCTCTAAATTCGGTTGAACTCTTTGAGTTCACCTCATTAAGAGATATAGAAAAGCCACCGGTTTTGGTGGCTCTTATAGGGAGATTATTATGAAAAAGTTTTAGGAGTTTTATCATTCAAAGTTAGGAGGTCTTTGATGATGGTATTAGTATACGACGGGAAGCTTAAAGTTTCCTTATAGTTATTTTTAAAAATTATTTTCTAAAAAATAGGAGGCCTTCAGCAAGAATTTTACATCCTTGTTTGGAGCCTACCCTTTTCTCATTATTTTTTAGCGATGGCATGGTAGCTGGTCTTGCTGGTAAAGACTTGCCCTGCTCTCAAGAGGACTTTTTCAGCCTGGTCACTATGAATGGCATCTGGCACTGTTTGAAATTCGAGAGCCAATCCATTGTGCTGAACCATTGGTTTTCCTTGAAGATGAACGGCTTCATCTACAAAATTGGCTGAATATACCACCAAGGCGGGGGCTTCTGACTTGAAAGTCAAAAAGCGTCCAGATGGTTGATGGTAGAGGAAGCCTGCATTTTCATGCCCTTCTGGTAGAGAGAAAGGATGGTCCAAGCCTTCTACCAGCCGAATTTGTGGATCAGGATCCTTGAAGAGATCCTCTAATAACATAGCTTGGTAGAGATGCTGAACGATTGGACTTTCTCTATCTACGGTGTGAAGAGGGACGCCATCTGGATGGATAGGGTAAAGCCCCTGATGATTGATCTGAAAAACATGGTCATTAATGGGCTGGGTAAAGTTGCCTGATAGGTTGAAATAGCTGTGGTTGGTCGGATTGACCAGGGTGTCTTGGTCCGTTTCTACCCGGTAGCTGATTTCCAGCTCCCCTGCTTCAGTCAAACCATAGGTCACCCAGATCTTGAGATTTCCAGGGAAACCACCGGTGCCATCTGCTCGCTCTGTGTACAGAGTGATTTCTTGGTCCGTCACTGACTCCACGCTAAACAAGGCACTATCCCATCCTGTCGATCCACTGTGGTTGCAGTTGGTACCATTATTGACTTCCAAGTGATAGGTTTTCCCATTGAGGTCAAAGCTAGCACCTGCGATCCGACCAGCGACTGGACCAATACTGGCTCCATACTTGGGGCTATTGCCAACATAGGCATCAAAATTGTCAAAGCCCAATACAATATTAGCGAATTGATCCTGTTTGTCTGGTGTCACATACTCTAGAATAGTAGCTCCATAGGTCATGACAGACAATTGATACCCCAGGTCATTCTCGAGGCGATACGCTTCTACATCTTGGCCATCTAATTGACCAAATAGATATTTTTGATAGTGTTTCACAAGTTGTCTCCTCCAATATCGTTCATTCTAGTGAAAGGGGTGAATCACCACTCCTTGTACGACACGGTTGACCGTTCCAGTTGGTGATGGCGTATCTGGGCGATTTTGAACCTTGAGCGAAGTCAAGAGAGAAATCAATTGACCGTAGATAATGTATGGGAAGGCACGGTAGATATCGAGTGACTCTGCTGAAGATGCTACCAACACTTCACGTACATGCTCAATTCCAGCAGCTTGGTTGGTCAAGAGGACGACTTGACGGGCAATCTGATCTCCTGCCACTTCTCCAACCAAATCCAAATCGTACTGGCGTGTATACGGATCAATGGATCCAAAAACCAATACCAGTGTCTGGTCATTGATGAGGGATTTCGGTCCGTGACGGAAGCCGACAGGGCTCTCATACATGGTCGCGATTTTCCCAGCTGTTAACTCTAAAATCTTGAGCTGGGCTTCATGAGCGAGCCCGAAGAAAGGTCCTGCTCCTAGATAGATGACACGCTCGAAGTCTAAATCTACAACTTCCTTGACCTCGTGATCTTTCTCCAAGACCTGCTCTGACAGATGAATCAATTCTTCCACTCGTTTTTCCTTGATTTCTTCCCCACTTGGGTCAAAGACCAAGAGGGCTGTCAAGAGCATAGAGGTAAAGCTGGAAGTCATGGCGAAGCCGGCATCGTTGGTTTCTTTTGGTTGGAGAAGTAAGAGATTGCGCTCATCTCCGTGGGCCTGCTGGGCCAGCTTTCCTTCTTCCGCACAGGTAATAGTGATCTGATAGAGGTCATCGACCAAGTCT
>CADFQU010000022.1 GCA_902836505.1 Streptococcaceae bacterium | reverse complement strand
TGCTCGACAATCCAAAGACAATTGAGAGGCTAGGACTTTTGTCCCAGCCTCTTTGTTTAGTTGAATCAATCAATAGAACTTCTATCGAACTTCGAAATAAGGAAAAGCAGTGTCACTGTCTATTGGATGAGTCGGGATTTCTTCTTCAATCACCCCACGCCAACCTGCTACCAATTCTTCAAAAGTCAGTTGTGCTTCTGGAGAAGCTGTTGTAAGCTTTCGACCAAACCAAGCCATGGTTGCAGTTTCAAACTGAAGCATTGCGTATTCAATTACTGGGACCTTCGCTTCTTCATAATTCTCATTTACTGCTCGAGCCACCTCTGGTGCTTGTGGAAGGAGCTGATTGCTGATTTTATCGACAACAGCTGCATCCATTTCTTTCCATGAAAGAAGCTGACCGTCTACTTGATAAAAGAGCTCAAAAGTTTCTTGATTTTCTTTGAAATTAGCAAGAACAAAGGCACGTTCTACTGCCTCAGGACCACCAACAGCTTTTACAGCGTTTATCAAAAGAAGCTCTTCCATTTCTCTCCAATAATCATCTGCTTCTTCAGCTAGATCAAATGTAAATGGGGGAACAATTTCCTCGACAGGAATCTCGCCTTTATTCGCTTTTTCAACATTACCAAATAATTTTTTTAAGAATCCCATTTGCTCTCCTTTTTCTTTTACCCAACTGATCCTTCCATTTCATAGCTAATCAAGCGGTTAAGCTCAACTGCGTATTCCATTGGAAGTTCTTTGGTGAAGGGCTCCACAAATCCCATGACAATCATCTCTGTTGCCTCGGATTCTGACAAGCCTCGACTCATGAGGTAATACAATTGTTCCTCTGAAATTTTTGAGACCTTAGCTTCGTGCTCCAAGGCAACTTGTGAATTGTGAATTTCATTAAATGGGATGGTGTCAGATGCAGACAAGTCATCCATGATAATGGTATCACACTCAATGTGACTGACAGATTTCGCTGAATCTTTATTGAAGGTCACTTGTCCACGGTAGTCAACCTTTCCTCCACCTTTCGCGATGGATTTTGAGACGATTGAAGAACTGGTATGTGGAGCATTGTGGATCATTTTAGCACCTGTATCTTGGTGTTGCCCAGCATTGGCAAAAGCGATCGACAACATGGTCCCACGCGCACCTTCTCCATCTAGGTAAACTGATGGGTATTTCATGGTCGTTTTGGCACCGAGGTTCCCATCGATCCATTCGACCGTCGCATCTTTCATCGCTTTGGCTCGTTTCGTTACCAAGTTATAAACGTTATCAGACCAGTTTTGGATAGTTGTATAACGCATATAAGCGCCATCCAAGGCAAAGATTTCGACAATAGCAGCATGCAAGCTGTTACTTGAATAAGTTGGCGCTGTACATCCTTCTACGTAGTGGACACTTGCTCCTTCATCGACAATAATCAAGGTCCGCTCAAACTGACCTGTATTTTCATTGTTAATTCGGAAGTAAGTCTGCAAAGGAACATCAACCTTTACACCCTTCGGTACATAGATAAAGGTTCCGCCTGACCATACTGCGGAGTTGAGGGCTGCTAACTTGTTATCTGTCGGAGGTACCAACTTAGCAAAGTATTGCTTGAACAAGTCTGGATATTCCTTCAAGGCAGAATCTGTATCGGTAAAGATGATTCCTAACTTCTCAAATTCTTCCTTCATATTGTGGTAAACCACTTCAGACTCATACTGAGCTGCTGCTCCGGCCAAGTAAGCACGCTCTGCTTCTGGAATCCCAATCCGTTCAAATGTCTCCTTGATTTTTTCGGGCACTTCATCCCAGCTACGTGCAGGTTTATCAGATGGTTTTTGATAGTAAATCAAATCATCAAAATCGATATCTGACAAGTCTGCCCCCCATGTTTGCATAGGCATTTTTTTAAATGCTTCATAGGACTTCAAACGGAACTCCAGCATCCATTCCGGCTCATTTTTCGCAGCAGATAACTCACGAATAACTGATTCATTCAACCCTTTTCCTGTCGACAAGATCGGGTCTACATCATCGTGAAAGCCAAATTTATATTCACCAAGATCAATTGGTTTTGGTTCTACTCTTTCTTCTGTCATATCTTTCCTTTCATTTTCTTTTTAGAGCTCTTTCCATATGATTCATCTTCTAGTCTGGACCATAAGCATCCGAGTTTTGATTCAATTAAGTAAGAAGAAAATCGGTTAAAGAGCACACTAGAATTTTCACACTCTTATGCATCATTACGATTGAGAATCGATTGCTTTTTTGAGAGCATTCCAGGCTAGGGTCGAACATTTGATCCGTTGCGGGAATTTAGCAACTCCAGCTAAAAAAGCAGCATCTCCCAACTGGTCTTGACGGGCATCTTCTTTGCCTTGGACCATTTCTGAAAAAATAGTCGCTAACTCTAGCACTTCTTCCTTGGTTTTTCCTAGGACAACATCCGTCATCATACTAGCAGAAGCCGTCGAAATCGTACAACCTGAGTTGACAAAGGCAATATCCTTGACTACTCCATTATCATCAAACTGAACAGACAAACTAATCACATCCCCACAGGTAGGATTGTTCAGGTTGATTTGTTCAACTCCTTCAATCTTTCCATGATGATGGGGATTTTTTGAATGGTCAGCCACTACCGCCATATAGAGGCTATCTAATTTAGAAAGTGCCATTGAAAAACTCCTTTGTTTTTATCAGCGCTTCTACAAGCTTATCGCAGTCTTCTTTTGTATTGTAAAGATAAAAGCTAGCTCGAGCAGTCGCCGGAACCTCCAAATAATGGATCAAAGGTTGAGCACAATGGTGGCCTGCCCGAACGGCAACCCCTTCATAATCTAAGGCAGTCGCAAGATCATGAGGATGCAAATCCCCTAAATTGAAGGAAATCACCCCTGATCGTTTCGCTAAATCTTGGGAGCCATAAATTTTCAAGCCTTCAATCGCTTGAAGTTTTGGAAAGACATAGGCAATCAAGTCTTGCTCGTGATGCTCAATCTCATCCATGCCAATAGCCTCCAAATAATCAATCGCCGCAGCCAAACCAATGGCGCCAGCCATATTGGGAGTCCCTGCTTCGAATTTCCAAGGAAGTTCCTTCCAGGTTGCTGATTGTTCATAGACAAAGTCAATCATTTCTCCACCAAATTCAACAGGTGACATTTGGTTGAGATATTGCTCTTTTCCATACAAGACTCCAATCCCTGTAGGTCCAGCCATTTTATGCCCCGAAAAGACAAAGAAGTCTGCATCTAGTTTTTGAACATCTATTTTCATATGAGGGACTGATTGAGCCCCATCCACTACCACAATGGCTCCTTTTTCATGGGCCAATTGAGCGATTTCTTGGACAGGATTTATCACCCCGAGTACATTAGAGGCATGAGCAATGGAAACAAACTTGGTTCGATCTGTCAATTTTTTTCGGAAATCCTCTAGATCCAGACCACCGTCTTTCAAATATACATACACCAGTTTTGCTCCTGCCTTCCGACAAGCTTCCTGCCAAGGAAGGATGTTGGAATGGTGTTCCATAATGGAAATGAGAACCTCATCCCCCTCTTCTAGGATTTCTTCTGCAAACCGACCAATCCAGTTCAAACCTGTCGTGGTCCCTCTTGTAAACAAGACCTCTTTGGTTGAGGAAGCGTTTATAAAGCGACGGACAGTTTCTCTTGCTGCTTCGTAGGAAGCGGTCGCCCGTTCGGCCAAGGTATGGACTCCGCGGTGAACATTGGCATTATCCTCTTGGTAATATCGATTCACAGCTTCTAAGACAGCTTTTGGTTTTTGTGTCGTCGCTGCATTATCCAAATAGACAAGTGGCTCATCATTCACAATTTGATCTAAAATCGGGAAATCTTTCCGAATCTTTTCGACATCTATCATCTTTATCTCTTTAATAATTTATCTTCAATGGTTTGGATCATTTCTTCACGAACTTCTTTAACTGGAATTTCCACAATCACTGATCCAAGGAAGCCACGAACCACTAGGCGTTCTGCAGTTGCTTGATCCAAGCCACGGCTCATCAAATAATACATATCTTCAGGGTCAACTTGACCGATAGAAGCCGCGTGACCTGCTGTCACATCGTTTTCATCAATCAAAAGAATTGGATTGGCATCGGAACGAGCTTGATCAGAAAGCATTAACACACGGCTTTCTTGTTGGGCATCCGCTCCCTTAGCTCCCTTGATAATGTGGCCAATCCCGTTGAAGGTCAAGGTTGCCTTTTCAAGAATGACACCATGTTGCAAAATATTCCCTACTGAATTGCAACCATAGTTGGTTACACGGGTATCAATCCCTTGAATTTGACGCCCACTAGATAAGGCTACAACCTTAAGGTCTGCATGGCTTCCATTTCCGATCAAGTCACTATCAAAGTCAGCAACGACATTTCCTTCGTTCATGACACCAATAGCCCAGTCAATGCTGGCATCCTTGCCTAGTTTGCCACGGCGGCTAATGTAGGCAGTAACATTCTCACCGAGGCGATCAATCGCTGCAAACTTCACTTGCGCTCCAGAACGAGCAATCACTTCGACTGTAATATTAGCAGTCGCTTTAGCACTACCCTCTCCACGCGATTCTAAGCGTTCTAGATAGCTAATCTTACTGTTTTTACCAGCGATAATCAGGATGTGCTTGTTGAATGGCACATCGCTATCACTATCTTGGTAAAAAATACCTTCAATTGGTTCTGTGATTTCTACATTATCTGGAATATAGAGAACAGCTCCACTATTGAAATAAGCTGTGTGGTAAGCTGCTAACTTGTCATCATCATATTTAACGGATGACATGAAAAATTCTTCTACATGCTCTGGAATTTCTTCCAAGGCTGAGTGAAAATCTGTGAAGACAACGCCCTGGTTCGCCAAGTCAACTGGAATCTGCTCAAATACTGTATGGGTCCCATACTGAACCAATTTTAATTGATTGTCAATCGCAGTGAAGTCTGGCACAGCAGTGAGAGGTTCACTTTCTGTGATCGTTCCATCCCCCAGATTCCAACGATGAAATTTCACACGTTCAATCACAGGTAGTTCTAAGTCATCCATTTTATCAAAAGCCTTCTGGCGCAACTCTTGCAACCATTGAGGCTCTGCATGCATTTCTGAAAAAAGTTTGATATTTTCTTTGGTCATTTACTCCTCCTCAAAGATCCTGTTCAGTTGTTGACACAAGATTAGAGTTCTTCTTTGTAGTCGTAACCCAACTCTTCTGCTAATTTCGCGTATCCTTCACGCTCCAAACGCACAGCAAGTTCAGGACCACCTGAAAGGACCACACGACCTTCCATCATCACGTGAACCACATCAGGAGTAATATAGTTTAAGAGACGTTGGTAGTGGGTAATGATCATAGCACCGAAACCTTCGCCACGCATTTCATTGACTCCTTTTGAAACCACTTTAAGGGCATCAATATCTAAACCAGAGTCAATCTCATCAAGAAGGGCAAACTTCGGTTCCAACATCAACAATTGCAGAATTTCATTGCGTTTTTTCTCACCACCTGAGAAGCCTTCATTCAAATAACGCTCTGCCATTTCTTCCTTCATGTTGAGAAGTTCCATTTTTTCATCCAATTTTGTGATAAAATCACGAACAGAAATTTTTTCGTCTTCTTCTTTTCCAGCATTCATAGCTGCACGAAGGAATTCAGCATTGGTAATTCCTGGAATTTCTGATGGATATTGCATAGCAAGGAAAAGTCCCATACGAGCACGCTCATCCACTTCCAACTCAAGGATATTTACTCCATCAAATAGAATTTCACCTTTGGTGACTTCATAGTTTGGATTCCCCATGATAGCTGCAGATAGGGTTGATTTCCCTGTTCCGTTAGGACCCATAATGGCTGCGATTTCTCCTGTTTTAAGGGTCAAGTTCACGCCTTTTAAAATTTCCTTGCCTTCAATTTCTACATGAAGATCTTTAATCTCTAATACTGACATTTGTATTCCTTTCTGCTATAGAGTTTTGTCTTATCTAGTATAACAAAAAAAAGCCTAAAAGGCTTTTCTGGTGTTTAGAATCGTTCTTATTTAGTCTTGTTTTTTCTATTTTGTCGAACTTCCTCTCGATAGGCAGAATTCCCTATATAGCGTAAACAATTGAGAAGCGGACTATGGTGAGGACCTAGGACTCCAATTAATTCCGCTAAGAGCTCAACCCCTAATACCAAACCAATGACAAGAAGAACTCCGCCAATACGAGTAGAGATATTCAACAGCAGAGAGATCATAGCAAAAATCATCGAAATTCCATAGATAACCAAAACGGTTCCGCGATGCGTTAAGCCCAAAGAAAGTAAACGATGGTGCAAGTGATTCCGATCTGGTGCATAAAACTTCTGACCAGAGAGAGTCCGACGGACAATTGCTAAAAAGGTATCCGTAATTGGAACTCCCAAGATAATCATCGGCGTAACAACCGCAACAGCTGTCGCATTCTTAAGACCTTGCAAGGACAAAACAGAGATCATAAAACCAATGAAGAGGGCTCCTGTATCCCCTAAATAAAGAATCGCTGGATGATAATTAAAGGGGAAGAAACCAGCAATGGCCATGACTAAGACAAAAATCGTCATGGTCAAAAAGAGATTGGGCACTGGGAGAAAGAAATGAGAAACAATCCCCATCGTCACCAAGGAAATAATCGAAACTCCACTGACCAGGCCATCCAAACCATCAATTAGGTTGACTGCATTGGTAATAGAAATGATCCAAATAACTGTTAAAATATACGATAACCAAGGATCAAAATGAAGAAATGGTCCCCCGAAAGGTATCTTGAAATCATTTAAGCGAAAATCTGTAAAAAACCAGATCACACTAGCTCCTAGGAAAATCCCCAGCATCTTTAACCGCGGTGATAATTCTTTTATATCATCGACTAAACCAGTCAGGCCAATAATCCATCCTCCAACGACAACTGGTACGGTATAGGTCAGATAAGATGTCTTAGCTACATGCCCCTTTGTAATCATCGGCAACAAAATGACGGTTGCAATGGTAAAAGCAAGAATAATAGCTAAACCACCAGCGCTGGGCATGGGTTTCTTATTGATCCGACGCGCATTTGGATAGTCTACGGCATCTATTTTAAACGCCAATAACCTCACAAAGGGAGTTAGAATCAAACTGATCAAAAAAGTTGCAATCAGGACCAGGATAAATTGTAATGGAAAAGTAATCATACCAAATTAACCTTTTGAAGTTCGTGAATAGCATCTGAGACGAGCAAGAGATGGCCATGTTCCTGGAGGACAGCTCTAGTAGTATCTGTATCTTCCGCATATTCACGCATGGTTGCCAAGAGCCAACCTGGATAATCTTGCGGGCACCCTTCCAAATCAATTAAGACGGTTAAATAGTAAATCCCGTCCATTTTATAAAGTTCCGAAGTCTCGACCGCATAATGAACTGTTTTTGTAAACCGAATCACTTCTTCTAACTGAGAAAACTGGAGGATATAATAAATATACCGTGTATCTACTGGATGATTCGGTGTATCTTCTTCTGAAAGCTGATTCTCATCAGCCAATTCCTCAGCTTCTAAATGACGGATAGCATCGCCGTCTCCCTTACTCTTTTCAGAGATGGTTTTTTCCAAGGTCTTGATAAATTCGTCCGGAGACATTTGCGACAATTCTTCCATATCAGGCAAGTCGGAAAAATCTTCAAAATTTAGATGCTGGTCAATTTTTGATTTGGTCACAAAAACATCGAGCTTATCCGGCTTAGGAGTCACTCGGAAACTCAACATGCCACTGTCTAAGAAGCTTTCTGGCATTTCCAATTCATCTAAGATGGTATAGAAAAATTCTTCTGTTTTTTCTTGAGGCACCAAAAAATCGGCCATTTCCATGCCTCGTTCCTCTAAATCCTCTAATTGAATCGTGATTTTAATGGTTGAATCACTGATTTGCTTCATCTTCATGACTGCACCTCATACTGTTAGTCTTTCTATTATACTAAAAAGGGACATATTTTTCAAAACATGACCCCCTCCTTAGATAGGAAACAAGACTTAAACAAAAGAGCACTTCCTCCCCCCTCAAACATAGCCATTTGAAGTGAAAGAAGAAGCACTCCTATCTCATGATTAGATAAAGATTTTAATTACTGCATAGACCAGCAAAATCGCTCCCAAAACAATCCGATATTTTCCAAAAACCGTGAAGTCATGAGTTTTGACATAGTCTGTCAAGAAGCGAATTGCTACCATACTGACTCCGAAGGCAACTGCCATAGCGACCAAAAGGATCGTCCCTTGGCTGAAACTTAAAGCATTTCCTCCCAAGACAAACTTAGCGACCTTTAATAGGCTAGCTCCAAACATGGCAGGAATCCCCAGATAGAAGGTAAATTCTGTCACAACAGAACGGCTAACTCCATTGACCAAACCACCTACAATCGTTGCACCTGACCGACTGGTCCCTGGGAAAAGTGACAAGACTTGGAACAAACCAATATAGAGAGCAGTCTTATAAGGCAACTTGTGTAATTCCGTCACTTCTGGTTCTACTTGCTCTCGTTTTTCAAGGTAAATAAAGGCCCACCCATAGGTGATCAGCATGATGGCTACAGAAAAAGAGTTATGAAAATGAGCTTCAAACCAATCATCTAATTTAAAGACAAAGAGCAAAGGCAGGGTCGCCACAGCAACCTTGGCCCACAATTGCCAAGTCCGTCTCACCTCTTTTTTCGATTTTCCAGGCTTAAAGGGATAAAGCTTGTCGAAGTAAATCACGACGACGGCCATAATAGCACCAAGCTGAATAACGACATTAAACATCTCCATAAAGGCAGGGTTTTGATCCTTAAACTGAATAAAGTCTTGGATCAAAATCAAATGACCTGTACTTGAGATTGGAAGCCACTCGGTGACTCCTTCAACGATTCCAAAAAGAATCGCTTTTATCACTTCAATGATAAACATCTTCTTCTCCTAAACTTACATTTGCTATATTATAACACATTTCTAGCCATAGAACCAGATGTGCTTGCAAGGATGCATAGACTAAAAAAGAGAGTGGGACAGAAATCGGTAATTCGTTAGAATTCGATTTCGTCGTC
>CADFQU010000021.1 GCA_902836505.1 Streptococcaceae bacterium | reverse complement strand
AGACCAGTAAACAGGCTTCGCTCCACGGTAGATGTAACCCTTGTTAGCCATCTCACCAAAGACACGGATTTGCGCCGCTTCATAGTCAGGCGTCAAGGTTACATAAGGATTTTCCCAGTCACCTGAAACGCCCAAGCGTTTAAAGTCTTCACGTTGTTTATCTACTTGAGAAAGAGCGTATTCACGGCAAAGTTTCAAGTATTCAACCAAATCCATCTCTTTGCGTTTGACACCTTGTTTTGCCAAAACTTGCTCGATTGGCAATCCGTGTGTATCCCAACCTGGGATGTATGGTGCGTAGAATCCTGACATAGATTTCGAACGAACAATGATATCTTTTGAAATCTTGTTCATGGCATGTCCTACGTGGATATTTCCGTTGGCATACGGAGGGCCATCATGCAAGGTGAAATGAGGTTTCCCTTGGTTCAATTCTTGACGGCGTTGATAAAGCTTTGCCTCATCCCATTCTTTTTGCCATACTGGTTCTTTTGTGGGAAGACCTGCCCGCATCGGGAACTCTGTCTTACCTAAATTTAGTGTCTCTTTGAGTTTCATGGAGTCTCCTATAAAAAAATAATCATACAAAATAAAAGACCACGACCTCGCCAAAAAGGACGACAAGTCGTGGTACCACCTTCATTCAAGAAAGAGAATCCTCTCTTTCTCCTCTTTTGTCGCTAACGCTGACCAGCGTTAGTGGTTACTCATTTCACCACTAAGATTTGTAAAAGGATCAATCCTATCAAAGGAAGTACAGGTCTTCCACCATCACCTGCTCGCTAAAACTATTTGATAAGATCACTGTTTTTACAGATTATAAAATTGAAACAGATTCCCGTTGTTCTTCCCCTTCTGGTGCATCAATATCAGCAACTTCTGGCGTATCGATATCAGCAACTAGAGGAGTATCTAGAACAATTTCATCAATAGAATCCTGATCTACCTGATTTTTTTCTACTTCTTCCAAAGCTTCTTGAACTTTTTCATTCAATCCTTCAAAAGCTTGAGTCGCAGACAATTCACGGTTTACAGCTTCAATATGTTTTTGCAATTCTTCAATTTCTGCGCGTGAGAATTGACGAGTCAAATCAATTGCTTCATCATCGTAGTTATGATGAACTGTTTCTTCCAAAGCTTTTTCGACTACTTCACGGAAAGCTTCATCACTTGTTTGAATATACATAGCAGTTGGGCGAAGGATTTCATCCCATTCTGGTGTATCAATGATGCTCAATTGGCTTTCGATGGTTGATTTCAAACGTTGGTGGAAGACGCGTGTCTTGTTCTTCAATTCTTCCGTTTCTACAGCAACTTTCTTAGCATTGTCTGTAGCATGACGAAGAATTTCATTTGCTTTTGCTTTTGCTTCTTCAACTAAATGATGAGCATCTTGCTCCGCTTGACGAACGATTGTTTCTGATCGTTCATTTGCCGCATGTTTCACACGTTCTGCTGTATCTTGAGCAATCAATACTGATTGACTCAAAGAGTCCTTCATTTCATCAAAGTAATTCAAGCGTTCTTCCAACGCACTAATTTTTGTTTCCAATTCATGATTTTCACGAACTAATTTTTCATAGTCTCGGTAGACCATGTCTTGAAACTCTTCAACTTCTTTAGCATCGTAGCCTCTAAATTTTACATAAAAGCGTTTATCTTTGATTTCTAAAGCTGTAAGTGCCATAGTTCCTCCTTATTTTCTACTGGAAAATACTTCAACCGTTAATTTGTATTTTCCACTTTTTGATAGGCCATTATCTGATAGTATTTTAAAGCGGCCATATTTTCGAACACTAATTAAATCTGCTACTTGAATCATCCGACTAGGATTATCAATTAGCGCATAGTTTACCTTTACTTGGCCAGACTGAATCAATTGAACAGCTACAGACCGAGCAAGTTTAAAGGTAGAAGCTACTAGTTTATCAAGTCGAACACTAGTAACCAATAGGTCTCTTAGTTTGGATGGTTCGTCTACGGTGATTCGTTCTCGACAGTCAATCTCACGAATCTTCACAGATGCTTTTGCAATCTTCTTAAGATTCTCTTTGAAATAGGAGGAGAAACGTTCATCCACATAGATATGAATCTTCCCTTGTCCAACTAGAATATCTCCAAAAGACTTTCTTTCTATGCCTAATTGATGGAGAAGCGAGCCCAAAACTTGAGAGTGACTTAACCGATAAAACTTATCCGGATAAAGAACTTCTAACAAGCTAATTTCAAAATCAGATGCCTCTAACTGATAGTAGCTAGGAGCAAGAATCACTCGTGCATATTCTGTAGGATAGATTTCTGCACTTGAAAACACCTGCAAACCATGGTGGGCACCAATTTGTCGTAAAATATTAACCTGATGTGGATTTAAAAAGGAAGTCAGTTCAAAACTATACTGTTGCTCCACACGAGCTACTAATTCTAGAACTCGATCGATAAAGACGTGGTCTTCTGGACTATAGTGTTGATAAAATCCCTTGGTCATATAAACTGTACCAAAAATTGAAGGACAAATCGTTCCACTACGGATAGAGCAAGTAAGGCAAACATGACTGTAAAGTCTAGCCCACCAAATTGCAAAGGAATCTTTCTAAATAGGCTCAAAAATGGTTCGACGATCCGTTGAACCATTTTAGCTAAAGCCGATTCTGATGCATTTGGAAACCAACTAAGCAAAGCATAGATGATTAATACTAGCTCAAAAACCTGAAAGAAATTTCTAACTAATTGTAGGACAAACATATTAACGATTTCGTTTCATATCAAAGTCGTACTCAGCAACTTCGACATCATTTGGAAGGCGAATATCTTCAATATTCACAACGACATTGATTGGTGTTAATAAGTACATAGTACTTGCAACACGACGTAGATTCCCAGCTAATACATAGCGAGCACCATCCAAATAATCCAAACATCTTCTTGCTTGAACTTCTGTCATGTATTGGAAGTCAATAAGAATACTTTCGTTTGCCAACAACAAGTCAACAATTTCAGTTGCTTCTTCGTATTTACGAGGGTAGCGGACATCAATTGTAATCTTTTCATCTGCAGCAGAACGATTTCGTGCCAACTCTTGTTGACGTTGATGAAGTCGAGTAATATTTTCAGAAGATGATTTTTGAGATGAAGCTGATTCAACCACTGCTGTAGAAGCTACTTGTGGACGACTTGCTGCAACAGGAGTAGGTTTCTGCTCCTTAGCAGCTACAACAGTTTTTTGACGTGGTTTTGATGATGGTTGTACTGGTTTAGGGGATGCTACAGGCTGGCTAGCTCCGACTGCTTGAGCAGGCGCTTCTTGCACATCGTACTCATCTCCATCTTCAGTAAAATAATCAATCAATCGATCAAATCTATCTTTAAATGACATATTTCTTTCCTATTTGAAAAATGAGGTCCCAATTCGAACAAAAGTCGCACCGTTAGCAATCGCCACATCATAATCACGACTCATTCCCATGCTTAACTCTGTAAAGGGCATATTTTTCAACTGTTTCTTTTGTAATTCTTTTTGAAGTTGGTGAGTTGCTGCAAATATGGCTTGCAACTCGTCCTGACTTGCCTCAAAAGGAGCCATCGTCATTAATCCAACAATTTGTAAGTTATCCAAGCCTTCTAGTTCAGGAAGAATCGCATCGAGTTCTTCAGGAGCAAATCCATGCTTGCTTTCTTCTCCAGAAATATTGACTTGTACAAAACATTTAATTGGGTGACTCGCCCTTTTTTGAATTTCTTGGGCAAGCTTCATAGAATCTAAAGCATGGAAGTAATCTACAAAGTTGATAACTTCTTTTACTTTACGACGTTGGAGACTACCGATCAAATGCCAGGTGAGTCCCTCATCTTTTAGAGCTTGGTATTTTTCTAGAAATTTATCAACACGGTTTTCACCGATATGACAAATTCCTGCATCAACCAAAGCCTTAGCTTGATCGATACCGACATACTTAGTAACAGCAATTACATTCACCTGATCAGTGCGGTTTGCTGTTTCCATTGCTTGTGCAACCTGCGAGAATATACGCTCTTTATTTTCAATCAGATTCATTCTTAACGATTACGGAAAAATGGTGGTGTTTCCAACTCATCATCTTCTGAAGAAGAATCCACATAGCGCTCAACTTGACGACCAGTGCTAGTATCAGACTGACGTACAATGTTTTCACGACGAATGTCCCAATCTCCAAACGCAGATCCACGAGGTTTTTCTTGTTTAGCACGTGATTGAGGAGTAGGCATGTCGATTTCTTCCTTCAAATCGAATTCGCGATCAAATTGTGGAGTTTGTGGACGTTGTTCACGTGGTCCAGTTTGATAATAACGTGCTGAACTTGGTGCATGAGATGCAATTCCACTAACTTTTTCAACTTTGTCCTGACGAACACCAGTTGCGACAACCGTTACACGAATCTCATCTTTCATTGATTCATCAATAGATGTACCGAGCCAAATGTTTACGCCATGACCAGCTGCTTGGTTAACAATTTCAGAAGCTTCTTCTGCTTCAATCAAGGTCATATCCAAACCACCAGTAACGTTGACGATCACATCTTCAGCACCGTCAATGGTTGTTTCAAGGAGTGGTGAGTAGATGGCTTTACGAGCTGCTTCAATCACACGCTCTTCACCATTACCAACACCGATACCCATCAAGGCATTTCCTTTGTTTTCCATAACAGTCTTCACGTCAGCGAAGTCAAGGTTAATCAATCCTGGGCTTGTAATCAAGTCAGTGATCCCTTGAACCCCTTGGCGAAGGACATTATCTGCTTCACTCAATGCTTCAAGAAGTGGTGTTTTCTTATCTACAATTTCTAACAAGTTGTTGTTAGAAATAATCAACAAAGTATCCACATGCTCGCGAAGCTCATTGATTCCTTCGATCGCATAGTTGCTACGTTTGGTTCCTTCAAATCCGAAAGGACGAGTCACAACGGCTACTGTCAAAGCACCAACAGCTTTAGCAATACGAGCGATAACTGGTGCAGCACCTGTACCAGATCCTCCACCCATTCCCGCTGTGATGAAGACCATGTCTGCACCTTGCAAAGCTTCCGTCAATACTTCTTCACTTTCTTCTGCGGCTTTACGACCAACCTCAGGTTGACCTCCAGCACCCAAACCACGAGTCAATTTAGGACCCAATTGGATAACTGTTTCTGCTTTTGCACTTGAAAGTGCTTGTACGTCTGTGTTTGCTGCGATGAATTCTACACCAGCAACTCCTTCGTCAATCATACGGTTGATGGCATTACCGCCACCGCCACCGACACCGATTACTTTAATAACTGCACCTTGTGCCGCTGCTGTGTCAAATGAAAATGTCATAAATACTTACACTCCTTAATCAAACATATTACCGATTAAATTCTTCATTCGGTCTGTAAAGGTAGTTTTTTCTTCTTGTTTTTGTTCTTCAACTGGATGTTGTTGCTCGACGTTTACTACAGGTTCAATTTCGTCCGGTACATAAGCTGGAACTACTGGTTGCTGTGTTGGGCGTTCGAACTGAATTGGTTGCTGACGAAGACGTTGGTCCCCATGTACAGCAGCCTGAGCAAGAATATCTACATCTGTTAGATTTCCTGCATATTCAGACAAGCTAATCACGTGGGCAAAAGCTGGATTGCGGATACCAATTTGATTTGGAACGTACAATTTCACATTTACACCAAAGACTTCTTGTGCCAACTCTTCAATACCAGGGAGAATAGCGCCACCACCGATGATGACAATTCCTCCAGGCAAATCAAGCAAATGTCTTCTTTCAAGATCTTGTTTGATTTGGTCGAAGATGTGTTTGATCCGAGCTGAAATAATTTCTGCCAAATATTTTTCAGATACTTGGACAGGTTCTACTTCACCAATCACTTCAACATGGAAGACTTCATCACCAACTGCAGGAACATAAGCTGCTCCATAGTTGAACTTCAAACCTTCTGCTAATTTTTGAGAAGTTTTCAATACTTTAGAAATATCCTTAGTAACGTAGTCGCCACCTTCTTGATAGATATTTGTAAATTGAAGTTCTTGATTACGAACAGAAGCTACTGTTGTTTGTCCTCCACCTAAATCAATGACAGTCGCACCAAACTCACGTTCTCCTTCGTTTAATACAGACTTAATCATTGCAAGCGGTGAAATAATGATGTTTTCAACTTGTAAACCAGCACGTTCAACTGTTTTCCGTAAATTATGAAGGACAGTTCTTGGACCAGTATACAAGAGTCCACGCATTTCCAAACGAATCCCCATCATACCACGTGGGTCACGAATTCCTTGGAAACCATCGACTGTGAATTCTTCTGGAATAAAGGTAATGACTTCACGGTCTGGAGTCATACTCTTTGTCAAAGCAGATCTGACAACATTTTCAACATCTGCATCCGTAATTTCTTTTGAATCACTGGTTACAGGAATCATTCCTTGAGTTGCTTCAATTTGAAGAAGGTTCGCTGGCAATCCAACGTTGACAAGATTGATTGAAATTCCTGCTTTTTCTTCTGCTTGGCTTACTGCACTTTTAATCGCATTAGAAGCAGCCTCAATATCAACAATAATTCCATCTTTGACGCCAGCACTTTTTGCATTGCTGACTCCAATTACATTCATTTCTCCATTGACATGTTCTGCCACCAATACTTTAATTGAACTAGTACCGATATCTAAACCTGTAAAAAAGCCGTTTCTAGCCATTACACCAGTCCTCTCTCTTTTGTTTTCCTATACGTCAATTAATAGCTCCATTTTAGTTAGAACTATCCAAATTTCATTATAACACAAAAATGCCCATAGTGGGCATATTTTCTTTATTTATTTCAGATAATTTATGAGGGATTACTCAGCGGGAACTACTTCGTGTTGCTCGGTTACGACTGCACTTTCTTCAGAATCTGTCGAGTTGGCGTCAGCTTCCTCCGTTTTGTTCCCTTCCCCTTCTTCTTTTTCTTTCTTTTCCTGAGCTAAAGTTGCCATTGTTTCTGCATTGTAACTGTATATACCTGCTTCCATGTCAATGACACTGTCATCTTCAATCAGCTTGCGAATTTGATGGTAATATGGCAATTTACGCTTGATTTGAGATACCGGTACTAGGACCTTAGTGCCATCCTTCATGGTTAGCGTCACCAAATCCTTTGTCACCTTGCTCGGTGTCAAGTCCACTGACTCTATTTCATCGCGCACAGAAGATGGTATTTTCCCCAGTTGTTTGACAAATTGTCGGACCAATTCTCGATCAGAAAAACGAACGCTTAGGTAAGACTTGGGAAGCTGATCCGTAGCAACTGGTGTCTCTACCACTTCTCCATTCTCTAAAATAGGATAGTGATCTTCCTCCGTCACATAGTAACCAAATACCTGGTATTCTTCAACCTGAACCTTAAAAGTAGTCGGGAAGGCATAAGTCATCGAAATATCTTTAACCCACGGACTCGCCGCCTTCATATTGGCAAGATAGCGATCTCGATTCAAAAAGGTTGTCAGAGTATAATCCCGATCTTGGATCTGACTCTTTTCAAACAACAAGGTCTGATCCGCATTTTTATTCCCTGAAAATTCGATGATTTTTTGCTTTGCTAAGGGGGTTAAAAGGTAGGCAGAAAAGACTGCAATCAAGGTACTGATCACCAAAACAGGAATAGCTCGATAGATGTGACGTCTCGCAATCTGACCTTTCTTTTTAGCCTTCTTCGCTAGTTCCTCTTCTTCGAACATAGCTTCTGAAGCTTCTGTTAGGTAGATGATTTTTTCTTCTTCAGCCTCTTCTTCTGTTTCTTCAGGAAGAGTTTCTTGCAATTCCTCCTCAGCTACATCGGCCACATTCTCATCTTCCTCTTCATCTATAGTCTCGGCGTCTTGCTCTACGGCATCTAGATCTTCAGAGGGAGTTTTTTGATTCAGAAGTTCCTGTCTTTCCTTCTCTTCTTGTGCTTTCTTTTCTTTTTCTTCTTGCTCTTCTAATTGTTTTTTCTTTTGATACTCCTGGTTTCGTCTCTGCCACTCAGAGAGCTTAGTGACTTCCTTAGGAGTTTTTTGGTTCTTCTTATCCGTCATTTTTTCCTTTTATTAATTTCTTGATGGACCAGACTGTAAAATTCATCCAAGGAAAGCAGCTCATTCGAAGACTTCATCGCTTGATGATATCTTTCTGCCCCTTGGAACATTTTATCCATCGTATTTTGCAAACGATCCATGCTCAATTCTGGTTCAGCGATGGTTTCTGCATAACCTTTCTCAACGAAATATTGAGCGTTTTCGATCTGATCTCCCCGACTAGCTTCTTTTCCTAGAGGAACGATGATATGTAGCTTATTCATAGCTAAGAGTTCAAAAATCGTATTGGCACCGCCACGAGTCACCACTAGGTCTGCCTTTTGGAGCAATGGAAGATAGTGATCCGTCACGTAATCCACGCGATAAAGATGAGGAGCTTGCTCATTCAAGGAGGAGTCCCCTGTCAAATTAATAACATTGTAGCTTGCCAACAAGGCTTTTCGATTGTTTGTAACAAACTCATTGAACACTCGTGCACCAGCAGAGCCCCCCACAAAGAGAAGGGTTGGCAACTGTGGATCAAATTGAGCAAATACTGCTTCTAATTCTACTGGGGTTGGAACTTGTCCCTGATGAACCTTGGTCACAGCTCCTACATGTTGGGCTTTGACTAGGCTTTTCGGTTGCTCAAAGGTCGTGAACATTTTCGTCGCAAACTTATAAGCAATTTTGTTAGCTAAGCCCATGGAACGGTCTGATTCGTGTACCAATACAGGTACGAAACAAAGTCGTGCAGCCACTACCGGAGGAACCGAAACGAAGCCTCCTTTAGAAAACAAGACCTGTGGCCGTACACACAGCATGATCCAAATCGATTGGAGAATCCCCCAGAAAACCTTGAAGACATCCAACATATTTTGCCAAGAGAAATAACGGCGCAACTTACCCGTCGCAATCGAGTGGAAATGAATGTCCAGGCCAGACTTCAAAATCTCTTGGTGCTCAATTCCCTTCTTGTCACCAATATAATGGACTTCCCAACCGTCCTCGATAAAGCGAGGAATAAGGAGAAGGTTCAAGGTGACGTGGCCAACTGTACCTCCCCCTGTGAATACTATTTTTTTCATATTATTTTTTCAACTCTTCTACTGTTTTTAGGAACTCATCGCCCCGCACTTCAAAATTCGCATACATATCCCAGCTGGCATTGGCTGGACTAAGCAAGACAATATCGCCTGCATCAGCGAATTCAAAGGCTTTGCGCGTTGCGTCTGCCACATCCGTCGCATCTAGATAGGCCACACCATGCCTTGTTTAAGCAAAATGATGATGTTTTGCTTACAACGCTAGATTATCCACG
>CADFQU010000020.1 GCA_902836505.1 Streptococcaceae bacterium | reverse complement strand
ACCATGACACCCTCCTTCAGAGATCAAAGGTCTTTAGACAAATACTATTTTATCACGTATAATATAAGAAGTAAAGAAACAGTGAAGCTGATAAAAGGAGCATCCTATGAAATTCAATCAATATAGCTATCTACCAGTCGACCAAGCAGACATTCTAAAGGAACTGAAAGAAATCGGGTTTGACCTTCCCCTTCATCTTACAGAGAAAGAACTGTTTGAATGGTTTGTTCGCAAGGTTTATTTCACCTACAAAAATACAGATTATCCTCTCTCTAACCTAGTGGCGGATGCTGAAACAGATCTCCTGAGCTATTTCCAATCTGACCGCGAATGGTCTCCAAATATTTTCTACACAGTGGCCCTCCAATTGCTCGGTTTCCGCTATTTTATTGACTTTGAAAATACGGACAGCTTCTTAAAAGAAGTCCAAATTCCGATTGAGTATGGAAACTTGGTTGAGAACCTCTATCACCTCCTCAATACTCGAACAGTCAAAGGGAATTTACTAATTGAGCAGTTGGTCAGCGATGGCTTGATCCCCGAGGACAATCGCTACCACTTTTTCAACGGAAAAAGTCTAGCTACCTTTAACTGCCATGATGTAATCCGTGAAGTGGTCTATGTGGAGAGTCGAGTTGATAGCGACCAGGATGGTCTTCCAGATTTGGTCAAGGTCAATATTATTCGCCCACGCTATGAAGGAAAAATCCCAGCCGTCATGACTGCCAGCCCTTATCACCAAGGAACCAATGACAAGGCTAGCGACAAGGCTCTCTATAATATGAATGTGGACCTCGAGGTCAAAGAACCTCATACCATCCAAGTAGAAGAACCTCAATTAGAATTGGTGGATCCTGTCGGTTCAGCTCAACTAGTCTCTGAGGCTGAAGAAACCCTCACTCATATCAACTCCAGTTATACCCTCAATGACTACCTTCTCGCTCGTGGTTTTGCCAATCTCTACGTCTCCGGTTTAGGGACCAAGGACTCTCAAGGCTTGATGACCAATGGAGATTACCGTCAAATCGAGGCCTATAAAAATGTTATCGACTGGCTCAACGGCCGTTGCCGGGCCTTTACAGACCACAGTCGCCAACGCCAAGTCAAGGCCGATTGGTCTAACGGCAAAATTGCTACGACGGGCTTGTCCTACCTAGGGACCATGTCCAATGGACTGGCTACCACCGGTGTCGATGGCCTAGAAGTTATCATCGCAGAAGCCGGTATCTCTTCTTGGTACAACTACTATCGGGAAAACGGACTCGTGACGAGTCCTGGCGGCTATCCTGGAGAGGATTTTGATTCGCTTGCTGAGTTGACTTATTCACGTGCCCTTCGGGCTGGAGACTATCTCCGCCACCATGCAGCCCATGTCGCTGATTTGGAAGAGGTTAAGAAGCAATTGGATCGCAAAACAGGGGACTACAACCAATTCTGGCATGACCGCAACTATCTCCTTCAGGCAGACAAAGTCAAGGCAGAGGTCGTCTTCACCCATGGTTCCCAAGACTGGAATGTCAAGCCCCTCCATGTATACCAAATGTTCCAAGCCCTTCCAGCCAACATCAAGAAACACCTCTTCTATCACAATGGAGCCCATGTCTATCTCAACAACTGGCAGTCCATTGACTTCCGTGAGAGTATGAATGCCCTCCTCTCTAAAAAATTACTGGGCTATGATTCAAGCTATGAATTGCCAACCGTCATCTGGCAGGACAATACAGGGGAACAAAGTTGGACTTCCTTGGAAGACTTTGGCAATCAAACAGCCCAGCGGACCTTCCCACTGGGAGATGGTGAGAGAGTCATCCAAAACCGCTATGCGACAGAAGATTATGAGCGCTATGGCAAAGCCTATCCAACCTTCCTAACTGATCTTTACCAAGATAAGGCCCAACAGGTGACCATCGATCTTCCGATCGCAGAAGACTTACACCTCAACGGAAAAGCTCGCCTTCACCTGCGGCTCCAATCTAGCACAAACAAAGGCTTGCTCTCAGCCCAACTCATGGAGCTAGGAAGCAAGAAATATCTCCAACCCTATCCAGCTGTCCTATCCGTCCGCACCCTTGATAACGGTCGCTACCATATGCTAGACAATTTGACCGAGTTGCCATTTAAGGAAGCCGGTCAACGGGTGATTACAAAGGGCTATCTCAACCTTCAAAACCGTCATGATCTCTTACAAGTCGAACCTGTAACCCCAGGGGAATGGATGGAATTCGACTTTGAACTCCAACCAACCATCTACAAGCTGGAAAAAGGGACTACTCTTCGTCTTGTCCTTTATACAACCGACTTCGAGATCACTGTCCGCGACCAAACGGACTACCAACTCACCATTGATCTGGCTAACTCCAGATTAACCCTTCCTAAGATGGATTAAGGAATTTCATGCTTTTTCCTTGTCGTCCCTTCCCTTGCTTGATTTGACAGCCTTGCCTACTTATGATAATATCTAAGAGAGTATTTCATAGAAAAAGAGTTTAGAGGATATTATGGCTATCGAAAAAACAGTCAGCGAAATTGCTGAAATTCTAGGAGTTAGTCGCCAAGCGGTCAACAACCGTGTTAAGGCCCTAGATCCTGAAGATACAGAAAAAAATGATAAGGGAGTTACCGTCGTAACCCGTAGTGGCTTGATCAAGCTAGAAGAAATCTACAAAAAGACCATCTTTGAAGACGAGCCTGTCAGTGATGATGTGAAACAGCGTGAATTGATGGAAATTTTGGTAGATGAAAAAAATGCCGAAATCGTCCGTCTCTACGAACAACTAAAAGCAAAAGACGACCAGCTAAAATCCAAAGATGAGCAATTAGCTAAAAAGGATGAGCAGTTGCGTGTCAAAGATGTTCAGATTGCTGAAAAAGACAAACAGCTCGACCAACAACAACAGCTAACCCTTCAGGCTATGAATGACCGTGAAACATTGAAATTAGAATTAGATCAAGCCAATGAAAAGGTTCAAGAACAAGAGAGTAAAGGCTTCTGGAGACGCGTCTTTGGTCGCTAAAAACTGACTTCGGTCAGTTTTTTCTATGCCTTTGCCTCCCCTCAATAATTAGAAAATCCAAAAACACCCAATAGATGAAGGAGTTCCCTTGAAAGAATTAAGCCACTATGTCTCCTTTGATTTAGAATTTAATCAATTTGAAGGAAAGTATCACATTATCCAAGTTTCTGCTGTCCCCTTTGCAGATGGTCAAGTAATTAAACCTGGTGACCTCATTCGTTCAGCTAAAGAATGTTTGATTAACCTCTGTCAAAAAGACGGTTCAAGTAAAACTGTTCGTGCCTAATGAAAAAGAAAGTATATGGTCTCTTGGTAGATAATGAGAGCAGGTGCCAGCATTACCACACAGAGCTTGATATTGTTGCCCTAAAATGCTTCGAGTGTCTGAAGTATTATGCCTGTTATCGGTGTCATGATAGTTTGGAGGATCACCACTTTCTAACCTATCCTTGTCAGCTCAAGCAGGATAAAGTTGTTATTTGTGGTGTTTGTAGGTATGAAATGACGATTGAGGAGTATCAAGAGGCAGTAGCTTGTCCTAATTGTCACAGTGCCTTTAATCCTGCCTGTTCAAAGCATTATGATATTTATTTTGAAAAATAAAAAGATTGAAGATTCTGTTCACAGGAACAAAGTCTTCAATCTTTTTTTCTTTAGTTAAAGTAGCTATGATTTTTTAGAGCTTTTAATACTGGCTTAGTCACCAAAGTAACAATCAGACCTTTAATGAGGTCGGGAATGATAAAGGGTGTCAAACCGACCGCCACAGCTGCAGACCAACCCATCTTTCCAAGAAAGTGCAGGCTAAGGATACCACCGACAAAGACAAGCGCATCTCCCAAAACAAAAGCCAAAAAGATCTTCCAAATAGGAGTCTTAGCATGAGTCAGTGTAGATGTAACAAGGGCAAAAAATGGATAGGCAAGCAGATAGCCAGCTGAAGGGCCAAAGAAGGCTTGAATCCCACCGCCACCTCCTGCGAAAACTGGTAAACCAATAGCTCCTAGGATAAGGTAGAGGGTAGCAGCAAGAGTAGCCTCTCTTGGTTTAAGGATAGCAGCAACTAGTCCGACAGCAAAAGTCTGGAGCGTAATGGGAACTGCTCCAATCGGAATGATGATTTGAGCCAGTGCAGCAATGATAGCAGCACCAAAAGCTGGAAGAATAAGGGCCAAAGTACGATTTTGTTTCATTTTTAGTTAACCTTTCCTAAAATAATGGTTAACTTATTATAACAAGCGTTTTTATATTAGTCAACCCATCAACAAAACAAGGGTAACTAATAAGGGGCTGCACCCATAAAATGAGACACAAGAAAACACTCCTGTTAAAATCTGATAAACTAGAAACATAAGTGTTTTTGTTATGGTCAAAAAAGCATATTCAGTAGAAACTAAGCTAGCCTATCCCAAAAAGGAACGCCAGCAGATAATGCTTATATCGAATGGTTCTGTTCTCAAATCTGAAACCTTCTATCTCCATAAGTGGGAAACTCAACTAAAAATAGTTTAACAGATATTGTCCAAAATTAAATGACCAGTCTCCTGTAGATTACAGAAAACTGGTCGCATAAGAGGATTTTTCTTGTCTCATCATTGGGGTGCAGTGCCGATAGAGGTTTCTCTGTATGCTTAGAATGGTAATTTACCAGCAAAAGCTCCCAATTTTTTCTTGGTTGCCGCATCAATTTCTTCGATGGCTGCATTGATAGCTTGAACGGTCATATCAGCAAGAGTTTCTGTATCTTCTGGGTCCACTACTGCTGGGTTAAATTCGATGGATACCACCTTTTTATCACCTGTCAGAGTTGCAACCACCAAATCCTGAGCGGATTTGCCAACAAATTGAGAAGCAGCCAATTCTGCCTGACTTTGTTCCATTTGTTTCTGAAGCTTTTGTGCTTGCTTCATCATATTTTGCATATTCATCATAAGATTTTCTAGATTCCTTTCCTAGCAAGGGTTTAAGCCATTTTGTTTAATGGTTACTGCCCATTTCTGCCCATTTTCTAGTAAGATGAGCAGTTTTCTTCTATTATAGCATGTTTTCTCCGTCCGACAAAGCTGATTTTTTATTTAAACAGCGTTGTGACAATGAGTTGGACGTTTAAAAGAGTCAGAAGAGTAGCTACTCCGTAAGCTAAGTAGGTATTCCATTTTGCATTGACAAATTCTCCCATGATTTTTTTATTGGAGGTAAAGTAAACCAAGGGGAAAATTGAAAATGGTAAAGCCAGAGACAAGAAGACTTGAGAATAGACCAACAAATCATCTAGAACACTTTCCTGATCCCCAAATAGAAAGGCGACAATCAGGACAGGAGTGAGGGCCAACATCCTAGTAAAGAGGCGGACAAGCCATTGAGGAAGCCGGAATTTAAGAAAACCTTCCATGACAATTTGTCCCGTCAGAGTGCCTGTAATGGTTGAATTCTGACCACTTGCTAACAAAGCAACGGCAAACAGAGTGGACAGAAAAGGACTCGCAATAGCTCCTGCAATGGCATTGTTTTGCAAGGCATCGTACATACTAGAGAAGGCTCCAATTTCTTCAGCGTGTCCAAAAAAGAGGGCTGCTCCGAGAATCAACAAAAGAGAGTTGACAACAAAAGCCAGGGTCAATTCAATATTGGAGTCCCAGGTCATGAAGCGCACAGCCCGACGAACATCTGCAGGATCCTCATAATCGACCTTTCTTGTTTGTGAAATGGAAGAATGTAAATAGAGATTATGAGGCATGACGGTTGCACCAATAATCCCCAGAGCTAGCGTCAAGGCTTGTGATCCTTTAGGAAGACCAATGCCTACGATTTCCTTTTGGGGAATAAACCCCGCAAAAATTCCACCTATATCTGGTTTTGATAGGACCACAAGATAGATAAAAATCCCCAAAATGGTCAAAATCAAGGTGGAGACAATGGCCTCAATCTTGCGAAAACCTAAGTGCATGAGTCCAAGGAGGAGGAAGACATCCAGGATGGTGACCAAAATAGAAAAGAGCAAGGGCCATCCGAACAGCAAATGAAGAGCAATCCCTGAACCAATGACTTCTGCTAAATCTGTCGCCATCAAAGCTAATTCAATCACCATCCAGAGAATATAGCGGAGCCACTTGGGCAAATGCGCCGCTGTTGTCTGGGCCAAATCTTTCCGATGGACAATCCCTAGTTTCCCAGCCATCTGTTGCAATTGCATAGCAATCAAGGAAGATAAGAGAACCACCGACAATAGCAAGTAACGATAGTGAGCTCCTCCAACAACGCTGGTAATCCAGTTCCCAGGATCCATATAGCCCACTGCTACTAGACTCCCCGGACCTGAAAACAATAATAAGGTCTTCCAAAAAGAAGTTCCCTTGGGAACCCTGACGGATTGATTGATTTCTTGGAGTGATTTCCGCTCTAACTGTTCTAAACTCATGATACCCTTCTTTCCACGACGTTACTTCCCCTTGATTATAGCACAAATGAAATATTTCGGTAAATTTTCTCTGCATTTTCAATAAATCCCCTCCTAGCTCACCCTTCACCATTTTCTTCGTATTCCTTTAGCGATTTTTTCTCCTTTGCTCCTCCAAATTGAACCGAATAGCTTCAAAAATGAACCAAATAGATTTTTCCCCCTATCCGACTTCAAAAGCTTGTATACTAATCGTAACTGAAATACAGCTCAGTTATTTATTGAACAGCAAAGGAAAGAAACTATGATCTATGTCATTGAATACAATTATCCCTCTAAGATGTTGGTCGAACATATTAACAACTATCTGGAGAAAAAACGGGTTCGTAATCTACCAGTCAAGCTGGTCTATAATGGAAATATCTCCTATATTGACTATGACTTGAAAAACATCTACTTCTTCTCCTGTCAAGGAAATTCTGGAATCAACGCCTACAAAGAGCTCGAACGCATCCGGAGAAATGATCCTTTCGGACGCATTATCGTTCACTCTAACAAGGTGGACGGACGCAGACTCATGGACCACAAACTGCAAGTCTATGGTTTGATGGAACTAAGCCTTAGTGACTACGGAAAGCCAGACCTCTATTATCAAGAGCTTGACTTTTTGCTAGGTGATCTCTACGAAGAGCTCTGGGAAATGGCTGCAGAAGCCAAGTACGCTGCTGGGAAGAAAACCAATCAGCTCTTCCCACGCTGGGGTCCTGAAATCGGAATTTACCCACCTAAGCGTTATTCCATCCACCTCCGTCAAAATCCAAACGAAGACGATTAACTCATAAAAAGTGGAGCCTGGGGACAGGGTCCATTTTTTATGTTACAATGAACTGGAAATGAAATGAGATGAGAAAAAGGAGATCTTATGAACCACTACGATACCATTGTCATCGGAGGAGGCCCTGCTGGTATGATGGCTACTATCTCTAGTAGCTTTTATGGTCAGAAAACCCTTCTCATTGAAAAAAATCGGAAACTCGGAAAAAAATTAGCTGGGACTGGTGGAGGACGATGCAATGTGACCAACAATGGAAGCCTGGACGATCTCCTTGCAGGAATTCCAGGCAACGGACGCTTCCTTTACAGTGTCTTCTCCCAGTTTGATAACCATGATATCATCCGCTTCTTCACAGAAAACGGGGTCAAACTCAAGGTCGAAGACCATGGTCGCGTTTTTCCAGCCTCAGATCGTTCCCAGACGATTATTCAAGCTCTGACAGATAAGATTGCCGAGCTCGGCGGTCAAGTCCGCTGCCAAGTAGAGGTAACCTCTGTGAAGAAAATCGACGGACAATTTGTCATCAAATCCAAAGATGAGACCTGGACTGCAGACCGCTTGATTGTGACAACTGGTGGAAAGTCCTACCCTTCGACGGGCTCTACCGGTTTCGGCCATGAGATTGCTCGCCACTTCAAACACACTATTACCGAGCTTGAAGCTGCCGAGAGTCCTTTATTGACGGATTTTCCGCATAAGGCCTTGCAGGGTATTTCACTGGACGATGTGACTCTCAGCTATGGCAAGCATGTCATCACCCACGACCTCCTCTTTACCCACTTTGGCTTGTCAGGCCCTGCTGCACTACGCATGTCAAGCTTTGTCAAGGGTGGAGAGATCCTTACGCTGGATAGTCTCCCTCTCTATTCTAAGGAGCAACTCACAGAAATCCTAGAAGAAAATCGTGAGAAATCCTTAAAGAATGTTCTGAAGGCCTACCTGCCAGAACGCCTGGCGGAATTCTTTGCTCAAGATCTTCCCGAGAAGGTGAAACAACTCTCCCCCAAAGAGGTGGATGCGGTACTAACTAAGGTAAAGGAACTACCAATCCCTGTAACAGGGAAGATGTCCTTGGCCAAGTCCTTTGTAACCAAAGGTGGCGTCAGCCTCAAGGAAATCAATCCCAAGACCCTAGAAAGTAAATTGGTCCCTGGTCTTCATTTTGCTGGTGAGGTCTTGGATATCAATGCTCATACAGGAGGCTTTAACATTACTTCTGCCCTCTGTACTGGTTGGGTGGCAGGAAGTCTGCATTATGATTAAATATCAAAGGTTGTAAAAAATGAACAGAAGAGAATCAGTCGAATTTGTCAACATGTGTATGATTAAAAATGGGGACAAGGTTCTGGTTCAAGATCGAGTTAGTCCTGGCTGGCCTGGCATTACTTTTCCTGGCGGACATGTTGAACGTGGCGAATCCTTTGTCGATGCTGTCATTCGTGAAGTGAGAGAAGAAACGGGTCTAACTATTTCTAAAACCCAACTCTGTGGCATCAAGGACTGGTACGATGATGAGGATTACCGTTATGTCGTCCTTTTTTACAAGACCGAACACTTTACTGGCGAGCTCCAGTCTTCAGACGAAGGAAAGGTCTGGTGGGAAGAGTTTGAAAATCTATCTCATCTAAAACTTGCAACCAATGATATGTCTGATATGCTTCGTATTTTTTTGGAAGATGATCTCAGTGAATTCTTCTACTATAAAGACGGTGACGACTGGCTTTATGATTTAAAATAGCAGATAATCGGCGGAGAGTCTTCCGCCGATTATTTTATTTGCTCTGTTTTTCAACATAGTGGGCAATCACATCTGATGTGTACTGGGCTGTTCCAGGTCCAAATTTATCAATATTTTCCTTGAACTCAGGGTTATAGACGTATCCTTTACCGATATATCCGAAGACTTCAATAGAGCAGTCAAATCCATAAGTACGAATGGCTTGCAAGAGCTTGGCTGCTTGCTCTTGGTTTTCAGTTGCTGTTGCAGGTAAACCAGCTTGAAGATTTTGTGCCAAAGTTTGAAAGACTTGGTTAAAGGCGACCGTAGACTCATCTTCGCGACCCTTTTGTCGCTCCAGAGCTTGATCCATGACTTCTTGTCCATACTTCTCTACCGCTTCTTGGTGATATTTTTGATTGTCTTGATAGCTAAATCCAGTGAATTTTTCCTCAATGGTCATTTTTCTTTCTCCTTTTTGTTCTTGAATGGTTTTTCGCAAGGTGGAAATCAAGGTATCCAGATGTTGCCTTTCTCGAGTTAGATACTCCAACTGCCTAGTCAAATGGGGCAATAAATCTTTCCTTTCTTCCTTTAACAGCTCTGCTATTGTTTCTAAAGAAAATCCTAGATATTTGTAGTAAAGGATGACCTGAAGACGTTCCAAATCCTCTTGACTGTAAGTTCGATAGCCGTTTTCCGACTTTAAGGGGACCAAGAGTCCTATCTTGTCGTAGTGGTGCAGGGTCTTGACAGAGACACCTGAAAGCTGCGCAGCTTCTTTTATTTGGTACATGATTTCCTCCTTATACTCAATGAAAATCAAAGAGCAAACTAGGAAGCTAGCCGCAGGCTGTACT
>CADFQU010000019.1 GCA_902836505.1 Streptococcaceae bacterium | reverse complement strand
CATCTGCCCAGATTCCCAACATACTTCCGGACACTGGTAATTTCACATCAGGGTATTTGGTTGAAGCTAATTGTTCAAATGGAACAGTTTCTGAATGTTGAAGAGCTTTATCGAGTGGATAGCTTTGATCTCCTCTGTGGCCCAAAACATAGTACCAGTCCCCGTTGGTATTGAGGAATTTGTAGCCCTTGTCTGCTAGGTACTGTGGTGATGCGAGGTTATAGCCCCACCATCCTTTAGACCAGTATGAAATCAAGACATCCTTGTCAAAGGCAACATCATCTTCGTCTCCATAGTAGAAGCCATCGTTAAATGCCATTGGTTGCAAGCCTTTTTCGCGAGCCATAGCTGCGAGACTATTGGAATAGTCCGCAAACTTACCATAGAGCTCATACCATTTGAGGTAGTACCAGCCTTGCGCATTGGTAGCATCATTGGCGTATTCGTCTGTTCCATAGTTAAAGATCTTAGACTTACCTTTGAAATAGTCCATGTACTTGCCAATTAGGGCCTTGGTGAAATTGACGGCTTCTTCGTTGGTCAGATCCATGGTTGTCTTAGAAACCGTATCAAAGGTCGCTTGCGGATGTTCGATACCTAGTTTTTCCATCGCTACCAAGATGGCATCCATGTGACCTGGACTGTTAACTGCTGGGATCAAGCCAATTCCTTTAGAAGTCGCATAAGCCAACAATTCGTCCATTTCTGCTTGGGTCAAGGCTTGACCATTTGGATCATCATAGTAGGCCTTGGTTCCTTCAAGGATAGCAGCCTTCACATCGTCGCTAGTGTAGGTTTTGCCATTTGCCTCCAGGCTCATATCATCGAGGACAAAGCGCATACCATCATTTCCGACAAGAAGGTGCAAGTCAGAATAACCTAGCTCACTGGCCTTATCGACGATCCGTTTCAACTGATCTAGCGAGAAGTATTTGCGTCCTGCATCAATGGAAATCACCTTGCTCTTAGCTAGTTTTTCAGCAGCTTCCTTGTCTGCCAACTCTTTGGCATAGCTTTCTGTATAGACTAAGGACTCTTGAGCGGCTTTGAGAGAAGCAATCAGTTCTTTCGCTTCTGCTCGAGTCGTGTCTGCTCCCACTCCTTCCAAAGCTTTTTTAGCTTCTGTAAAGGCTACTAGAGACTCTGGTGTATAGTGATCCAAATCAGTTGGAGCTTCTGCAAGAGCTTTTTCAACGACTTCAGGATCTGCTACAAAGTAGTCTGCGTTCTTGTCCGCAAAAGCGTGCATGAGCTTAAAGAGAAGGTCTTTTTTGTAGGTTGCAGATGGCGTATCTGCCCAGGCAGCTACCATTCCACCGATGAAGGGAACCTTAGCCCCATCATTTTTCTGAACGGAATCGATCGCTGATTTAGAAATCCCTTCGAGACCTTGATCAAGATTGTACCAACCCGATCCAGCCTTGTCACGACCGAGGACATAGTACCAAGCATCATTGGTATTCAGAATTTGATGGCCTAGTTCAGACAAGAGCTTGGATGAAGCCACATCATAGCCATTCCAACCACCTGTCCAGTAGGATACGATGATATCCTTATCAAAAGTTCCATAGGAAGTATCACCATTGTAGTAGATACCATCGTTGAAGGCCATTGGTTTCATCTTGTGTTTTTTCACAATAGCCGCTAGATCATTGGCATATTGGATAAATTTTTCGTAGCCTTTATCTGGATAGCCTTCATCTGGCCAATGCTTGCTAGCTTGAAGGACCTGCCAACCATGGGCATCTGTGGCATCATTGGCATATTCGTCCAAACCAATGTTAAAGATTTCTGTCTTGCCACTGAAATAAGCCGCATACTTGTCCACCAAGGCTTTGGTGAAATCTAGGGCTTTTTGGTTGTCTAAATCAACGGTCCGTTCTGATTTTTTCGTACCAAAGTAATTGAAGTGAGGGTTTTCGATCCCTAATTGCTCCATAGCGGTTAGGATTGCATCCATGTGACCTGGGCTATTGATCGTTGGAATCACGCCTATATTCTTGGATTTGGCATAAGCCAAAATGTCATCCATTTGAGCCTGAGTCAAGACTGTCCCATTTGGATCATCATAATAAGCCTTGGTTCCTTTTTCGACTGCTTCCTTCACTGCCTGGCTCGAGTAGGACGTATCTCCTACTTGCAAGGACATATCATTAAGGACAAAGCGCAAACCATCATTTCCAACTAAGAGATGTAAATCGGTATAGCCCGTCTTACTAGCTTCATCAATGATTTCCTTGATTTGATCAGGTGAGAAGTATTTGCGACCAGCATCGATAGAGATGACCTTTTTCTTGGCTAATTTTTCTTCTTGCTCTGGATCTTTAGCTGGTGTTTCAGTCGCTGCAGTCACCGGTTGAGCAGCCACATCTGCTTCTGTGACAGAGACCGCTTCTTCGCGAATCAAACGATCAAGATCAGATGCGCGTAATTCTCGATCAGGTAGGGTCGGTTGACTTTGATCGACGATTGGAGCAGGAACAATTGGTTTTTCTACTGCCGGCTGACTAGCTTCCTCAGTAGCAGGGAGAGGCAAGTCTCCTTCACTTGACTGCGTCGGTAGATCCGTTGCAGGGCTTTCTGTAACGCTCGGCGTATCTGCTGCTACGACTTGACCACTGGCAAAAAAGCCAACCAGTACCGAAGCAACCCCTACAGCATACTTGCGAATAGCATAACGTGGTTGATGTGATTTCATCAGGACCTCCTAAAATTTGTTGTGTGTAAACGCTTACCTTCAGTCTATCTAGAAAGTAGGCCCTCGTCAAGGCTTCTTTGAAAGGTTCTTTAATTAAGAGAAGAAGCTATAAAATTTTATCCCTATATTTTATTAAAACTAGCGGACACAAGAAAAAGAGCTTGGTCGTTAAAACCAAACTCTTTATTTTTATTCTCAAAAAACAACTGCTCTGAGTGCCTGATTTTTATTTCTTGGCGCAGTGGTTGAATGCTCAAAACACTGTTTTGAGGTGGCGGATAGGGATTGCGAAGCAAGGCCCTTCCTAAGCAACTGGACGGGGGTACTAAAAAGGTCCGGTGGACCTTTTTTGCCCGAGCCTTAAATCCAAAAAAGCGAGGAAGAAATCAAACTCTTCGAGTTACTGATTTCTGTCTCTCGGCACAGTGGTTGATTGCTCAAAACACTGTTTTGAGGTAGCGGATAGGGATTGCGGAACAAGGACCTGCCTAAGAAACTGGGCGGGGGTACTAAAAAGGTCCTGTGGACCTTTTTTGCCCGAGCCTTGAATCCAAAAAGCGAGGAAGAAATCGAGACTTCATCTACCGATTTCTGTCTCTCGGCGCAGTGGTTGATTGGAACTACTCCTACCTGCGGTACTCGTACTTCCTAATCAACTGTGCGGGGGCAAAACTACGAAATCAAACTCTTCGAGTTACTGATTTCTGTTTTGCTCCCTATATTGCCCAATCTCCGTTGCGGAATACTGGGACGCGGGTGCCGTCTTCTCGGATGCCGTCGATATCCATTTGACTTGAGCCGATCATGAAGTCGACGTGGACGTCTGAGCGGTTAAGTCCTGCTGCTTCGAGTTCTTCTTCTGTGAACTCTGCTCCACCTTCTACGCTGGTGGCATAGGCTGCCCCGATGGCCAAGTGGTTAGAGGCATTTTCATCAAAAAGGGTATTAAAGAAGGTAATACCTGATTGGGAAATTGGGCTTGGGTCTGGTACGAGGGCACACTCACCCAAGGCACGCGCTCCCTTGTTTTTGAAGACCAAATCTTTCATGACTTGATCACCTTTTTCAGCTGTAATATCTACAATTTCCCCATTTTCAAAGGTCACTTTGATCCCTTCGATGATATTCCCATTGTAGCTAAGCGGTTTTGTAGAAGTGACATAACCTTCTGCGCGACGGAAGTCAGGAGCTGTGAAGACCTCTTCTGTCGGCATATTTGGCAAGAAGCCTTCGCCTTGAGCATTGATGGCTCCTGCTGATTCCCAAACGTGGTTTTTTGGCAAGCCAAGGGTCAAATCGGTTCCTGGTGCTGTGTAATGAAGGGCTGAGAATTGCTCTTTGTTAAGTGTATCTGCCTTGCTCTTGAGAATAGCAGCATGCTCTTCCCAAGCCTTGACTGGATCTTCTTCGTAAACCCGGCAGGTCTTGAAGATTTGATCCCACAGGAGATCCACTGCTTCTTCATCGCTAGCCGCATTTGGAAAGACCTTCTTCGCCCATTCTAACCCTGCTGCAGCAGCAACTGTCCAGCTGACCTTGTTAGACTGAGTGGCGATACGCATTGGTTTCATGGCCATGCCCAAAGCCTTAGCAGAGGCAGAAAGTTTCTCTGCATCGACGCCGTTCAAGGCACCTGGATCAGAAGAACGGACACCCAAACGACTAGCCTTGTGTTCCAAGAGGTAGTTCATCTCTGCAATCTTGTAGTCAGGTACATTGTCCAAGCGATCCATCGGAGCATGGAGGAATTTTTCCCGGTTAGTAACATCATCTGCCCATTGGATGATCACTTCATGTGCCCCCAAGGCATAGGCTTCCTTCACGATCAAGTGGGCCAATTCTCTTTGCTCCACATCGATGTTCAAAGCCAATGTATGGCCAGGTTGCACGTTAATGCCGTTTGCAACCAACAATTTAGCGTATTTTTCGAGATTTTCTTTAAAATTTGGTAAAACCATTTTTCAATCCTTTTCTATATTAATCCTTTAAGAGTGACAAGAGGTTTGCTACCACGACAGTGGAGCAGACCAAGCCAGTGACTTTTAAAATTGTATCGGTATCTAGCTCTAATTGATAGCTAAATGTTTTTTGAGCAGGTTTGTCTTCTGCAAAAATTTTCACCCTCATCGTTCCATTCCTTTCTTAGTCATCCTCCTCACCTAGATAGAGGCGTCGTGCCTCTAGGCCGTTGGTAAGAATATCGATATAGGTTTCATAATCATCGGGCAGGGGCTTTCCTAAAGAGATATCTAGCTCTGGATTCACATTTTTCCCATGGAGAGAGCAGAGATAGAGACGTTCATTAAGCGTTGGAAAGACTTCGATCGACATGAGCTCAGCCTGACCTACCCGCTCCCAATCTTTCTCTTGGATATCTGATAAGATATAGGCTTGGAAGAGTCCCATTAGAGGATTATCCTCTGGTAGGCCACTTTCCTTATCCGCTTGAACTAAGGAAAGCCGTTGGCCAAAACCAGCTACTTGGCGCTCCCGACCCTTCACCGAAACCGTAATCGGATGCCCTCCCATATGGCTGTAAATCCATTCTTTAGGTAGCCGATAATCTAACAGAGGCTCAAGATCTTTGACAATCGTTACAGGACTATAGCGTAGAAACTGACGAGTGACTGCTTTACAAAAGAGAATATTCTCCTCTTTCAAGGTCACTCCCTTCCAGCTATTTTCCTCCTTAAAATGGTTAAAAAATACCAGATAGGGCTCTCGGACCATTTGTGCTAAGACATAGACGCCATTCCGTAGGCAAATGGAAATGACTTTTCCTGACTTCCAGGGTGTTGCTCTTTTTTTCTTTTCTATCATTAGCCAACCTCAAAACGAGCGAGGATCGTTGAATCCATCAGAACAAATCATCAAAGAGACTGAGCTGGTTGTCTTCTGGCATATTGCCAAGAATTCCCATCTCGTCCATCTTTTCCACCAAGGTTGAGGAGACGCCACCACGTTTGCGCAACTCTGTTTTAGAAAGGAATTCTCCTTCTTTGCGAGCTCGTACAATCTGCTTGGCTACGTTTTCTCCCAATCCATCCATGGCGACAAACGGTGGGATGAGGGTGTCTCCATCGATGATGAATTCCGTCGCATCACTGCGATAGAGGTCTAGCTTACCAAACTTGAAGCCACGCTCCCACATCTCATTGACAATTTCAAGGGTCGTGTAGAGGTCAATCTCCACATTGGAAGCTTCGTTGTTCTTGCGTTTTTCAGCAATCTCCTTCATCCGCGCTTTCACGGCTTCTAGGCCTGCACCCATAGTCTTGATATCAAAGGCCTTGGCACGGATTGAGAAGTAAGCACAGTAATAGTAGAGAGGATGATGAACCTTAAAGTAAGCCACCCGCAAGGCCATCATAACGTAGGCTGCCGCATGGGCTTTAGGGAACATGTACTTGATTTTCCCACAAGACTCGATGTACCATTCTGGGACATTGTTAGCCTTCATGGCCTCGATATAGCCATTGCGCTCTTCTTCAGGAATCTTGAGCCACATGCCTTTCCGCACCCGCTCCATGATGGTAAAGGCCATTTTTGGATCTAGGCCAGCGTGCATGAGGTAAACCATGATGTCGTCCCGACAGCCGATAACGGTCGATAGGTCGGCAATTCCCGCCTTGATCAAGTCTTGGGCATTTCCCAACCACACGTCGGTACCGTGAGACAGACCTGAAAGCTGAAGCAACTCGGCAAAGGTAGTCGGATGGGTTTCATCGACCATGCCTCGAACAAAGTTGGTTCCAAACTCTGGAATTCCCAGCATACCAGTAGAGGTACCGATTTGCTCCGGTGTAACTCCTAAGATATCGGTTCCTGAGAAGAGGGCCATGACACCTGGATCATCCATAGGAATATCGTTTGGATCAATGCCCGACAAGTCCTGGAGCTTGCGAATCATGGTCGGATCATCGTGTCCCAGGACATCAAGCTTGAGAACGTTCTCATCGATATCGTGGAAGTTAAAGTGAGTGGTCTGCCATTCAGCTGTCACATCATCTGCTGGGTACTGCACAGGGGTGAAGTCATAGACATCCATATAGTTTGGAATAACAACGATTCCCCCTGGGTGCTGACCGGTCGTACGTTTAACTCCAGCGGCACCTTGCGCTAGTCGTTCCACCTCTGCATCCCGGTAATACTTGCCGTAGTCCCGCTCATAGCCTTTAACAAACCCATAGGCTGTCTTGGCTGCAACTGTACCTACTGTTCCTGCCCGGAAGGCATATTCTTCTCCAAAAATATCGCGAACATCCAAGTGGGCACTAGGCTGATCTTCCCCTGAGAAGTTCAAATCGATATCGGGTACCTTGTCCCCATCAAAACCAAGGAAGGTCTCGAAAGGAATGTCTTGGCCGTTTTTGCTGAGTTGGTGACCACAGTTTGGACAGTCTTTATTAGGCATATCAAAGCCCGAACCGTAAGAACCATCTGTGATAAACTCACTGTATTTACACTCCCCGCAGACATAGTGAGGAGAGAGAGGATTAACCTCGGTGATCCCGATCATGGTCGCAACAAAACTGGATCCGACAGACCCCCGTGAACCAACCAAGTAGCCCCGTTCATTAGAGCGATGCACCAAGAGTTGGGAAGCCAGATAGATCACGGCGAATCCATTCCCCAGGATAGAGGTCAATTCTTTTTCAATCCGCAGATCAACAATATCAGGTAGCGGATTGCCATAGATTTCAAAGGCCTTCTGATAGGTCAATTCGGCAACCGTTTCTTCGGCCTTGTCGATAAATGGGGTATACAGGTCCCCCTTAACCACTTCGACAGGTTCAAAGATTTCTGCCAAAGCATTGGTGTTTTCAATGACCAGTTTTCGTGCTAAGTCTTCCCCTAGAAAGGCAAATTCATCCAACATTTCATTGGTTGTACGGAAATGGGCTTTTGGTAGGGGTGCAGGTTGGGCGTTTTCTCCATGACCGATGGTCCGGTTAATCATGGCCCCTTGCCCAAGACTGCGGACAATGATTTCTCGATAGATCTCTTCCTCGGGCTCAAGGTAGTGGACATTTCCTGTCGCGAGGACTGGCTTGCCAAGGCGATTTCCCACCTCAATCAAGCTCTTGATGATAGTCTGGAGCTCGTCCATGTCTTTGACCTGCTCTTTAGCAATGAGGGGCGCATAGATGGCTGGAGGCATGACCTCAATAAAGTCATAATACTTGGCCACTTCCACTGCCGCATCAACTCCTTGAGAGACGACTGCGTCAAAAACTTCTCCTAAAGAACAAGCCGATCCCAAGATTAAACCTCTCCGTTGGGCATCTAAAACTGTTCGAGGAATACGAGGAACTCCATCAAAATATTGGGTATTGGAAAGGGAGACCAATTTGAACATATTTTTCAAGCCCGTCTGGTTCTTGACATAGATGGTTGCATGTTTGACCCGAGCCTTTTTGTAGGAATCCGGACTAATCAAATCCAAATTCAGCTTGGCAAGATTAGTCACGCCATGCTTTTCTGCTACATCCTTGATAAAGATAAAGAGCAAGCGACCCGTCGCTTCTGCATCATAGTTGGCCATGTGGTGGTGTTCCAAGGCAACCCCAAACCGCTTGGTCAAGGGGCCCAAACCATGACGCTTGTACTCTGGATAAAGGTTCCGAGCAAACTCTAACGTATCAATTACTGGCTGGGTGATTTTGGGAAGGCCATGACGCTCATAGTTGGCATTCATGAAGCCCACGTCAAAAGTGGCATTATGGGCAACCAAAACCGCATCCTTGCAGAATTCCTGGAACTCCTCCAAGACCTGTTTCAAAGGTTTGGCATTGCGAACATGGTCATCGGTAATGCCTGTCAGATCCGTTGTAAAGGCGGAAATGGGGTGCCCTGGATTGATAAACTCATCAAATTCAGCAATGATATTACCCTTGTGCATTTTAGAAGCGGCAACCTGAATCAGATCATTGTAAATCGCTGAGAGCCCTGTCGTTTCCACGTCAAAAACCACATAGGTCGCTTCATGAAGGTCTAGATCGACTTCATTGTAGGCAATCGGTACACGGTCTTCAACGATATTGGCTTCCATCCCATAGATGAGTTGGATACCAGCTTTTTTAGCTGCCTTGTAACCATGAGGGAAGGACTGCACATTGCCATGATCGGTAATAGCAACTGCCTTGTGGCCCCATTTGGCTGCTTTTGCGACCAACTCCTCTACCTCAGGTAGGGCATCCATGGTCGACATATTGGTATGGGCATGGAACTCGACCCGACGCTCGCCTTCTGGCATCAGATCCTTGCGCTCATAGTGGACCACTTCTTGAACATCTTGAACATTCATGGTCAAATCTCGTGTAAAGTTATTGACCTCGATATTCCCACGAACCCGTAACCAAGAGTTTTTCTTGATCATATCAAACTTCTGAGCTTCTTCTTCATTTTTAGCCCATTTCTGGAGCGAAAAACTGGAGGTATAGTCGGTCATCTTGAAATTGATCAAGACTCGACCTGTCCGAGTTACCTTTTGCTCGACATCAAAGACTACCCCTTCAAAAACAATGCGGTTTTCTTCTGTCGTGATATCAATCATAGGAGTGATCTCTGCCTTATCCAGCTTAGGCTTGGCCGCGGCCTTTTTGGCTTTGAAATCAAAGGCTGGTTTTTCCTCTGCTGGTGGAGGAGCCATTTGAGACAAGGACTCCATAGCCCGCAAAGTTTCTTCGTTGGCTGCTTGGAAGATTTGATCCTTCTCAGCTTCGAAGGCCTGTTGGAGTTCTTCTGTCAACTGGTCATCAGCTTCTACCCGACACTGAAAATGAGGAAAACCAAACTTGGTCAATTGACTAGCAAGATTTGGAAGATGGTTTTTCCGGTGATGCTCCGTATCCACAGATGAAGGGCCACTAATGATCAGCTCTTCTCCCTGTGCACGAACCTGCAAGTGTTGATACATGCTCTTAAAGCCCTGACTCGCACAGGGACCATCTTCAAAAGCTTCCTGGTAATAGGCTTGCAAGAGCTCCTCACTAAAAGTTGGATTCTTTACCTGAATCTCAAACACCGCTCGATTTCCTGTCTTTGAAAACTCTTCGGCCAAGCGGTTTTTGAGCTCCTGAAAAATCGTGATGGGGAGAATTTCGGCAAAAATAAAATGAAATTCCCAAACACGACTGAGCTTATGGACGATGACCTTCTCAATTTCTGCATTCAAAAAGGCCTCTGAATTTCTCATTTCCAGTGGCATATCTAGCTGATGCATTAAAATTTCAAACTTGTTTGACATGATATTTCCTCGTAAAGTAGTGACCCTATTTTACCATAAATTAGCCTCTGGTAAAACAGACTGCGCAGATCGGAATTGCCAATCGTTTTGGTGTGAT
>CADFQU010000018.1 GCA_902836505.1 Streptococcaceae bacterium | reverse complement strand
GGTTTTGACTACAAGTGGAATATGGGATGGATGAATGATATCCTTCGCTTCTACGAGGAAGATCCTATTTACCGGAAATTTGATTTCAATTTGGTGACCTTTAGCTTTATGTATGCCTTCTCTGAGAATTTCTTGTTGCCGTTTTCTCACGATGAAGTGGTGCATGGCAAAAAGAGCCTCATGCATAAGATGTGGGGAGATCGCTACAACCAGTTCGCTGGCTTGCGCAATCTCTTGACTTATCAGATTTGTCACCCAGGTAAGAAATTGCTCTTCATGGGTTCTGAGTTCGGCCAATTTTTAGAATGGAAGTCTGAAGAACAGCTAGAATGGTCTAATCTGGACGATGACATGAACCGCAAGATGCAAGAGTTTACTTCACAGCTCAATCAATTCTACAAAGACAATAAGATGTTGTGGGAAATTGATGATAGCTATGATGGTATTGAGATTATTGATGCGGATAACCGAGATCAAAGTGTTTTGACCTTTACTCGTAAGGATAAAAAAGGAAACCATCTGCTTTGTATCTTTAATATGGCACCAGTAGAGCGCAAGGACTTTACGGTCGGTGTCCCTGTAGCTGGGGTCTATGAAGAAATTTGGAATACAGAATTAGAGAAATGGGGAGGTGTCTGGAAAGAGCACAACCAAGAAGTGAAGACTCAAGAGGGATTATGGAAAGATTATCCACAAACCTTAACCTTTACTTTACCGGCTCTTGGAGCTAGTGTATGGAAAGTGAAACGAAAACTTCGTTCCAATGTGTCTAAAACAAAAAAATAGTTGTTGGTGATCTACTGATCGCAGTCTATGATCCCATTCCTAACTCTGTAGAAGAGGCCGCAGTGCCTCTCCTCAGAAGTGGGAAGAAGGTCTCGTCAATCCTAAAAGGAGTAATCAATGAAGAATGAAATGCTAGCTCTGATCCTTGCTGGTGGGCAAGGAACTCGCCTTGGAAAACTCACTCAAAGCATTGCCAAACCTGCAGTGCAATTTGGGGGACGTTATCGTATTATTGACTTTGCCTTATCCAACTGTGCCAACTCAGGTATCCACAATGTTGGCGTGATTACTCAGTATCAACCGCTTGCCTTAAACAATCATATCGGAAATGGTTCAAGTTGGGGTCTTGATGGTATTAATACTGGGGTTTCTATCCTTCAACCTTATTCTGCAAGTGAAGGAAATCGTTGGTTTGAAGGAACAAGTCATGCGATTTTCCAAAACATCGACTACATCGATAGCATCAATCCAGAGTACGTGTTGATCCTTTCTGGAGACCATATCTACAAGATGGACTATGACGAAATGCTTCAGTCTCACAAAGATCACAATGCAAGCCTTACAGTAGCTGTATTGGATGTACCTTTAAAAGAAGCTAGCCGTTTCGGAATTATGAATACGGATGCTAACAATCGAATTGTCGAATTTGAAGAAAAACCTGCAGAGCCAAAATCAACAAAAGCTTCCATGGGTATCTACATTTTTGACTGGTCTCGCCTTCGCAATATGCTAGTTGCTGCAGAGAAGAGTGACATCGATATGTCTGACTTTGGTAAAAACGTTATTCCAACTTACCTTGAATCTGGAGAAAGCGTTTATGCTTATGAATTCAAGGGCTATTGGAAAGATGTAGGGACCATTGAATCCCTCTGGGAAGCGAATATGGAATACATTGATCCAAACAATGCTTTGGATAGCCGTGATCGTCACTGGAAGATCTATTCTCGTAACTTGATTTCACCACCAAACTTCTTTGGCGAACATACCCATATTGAAGATTCCTTGGTGGTGGATGGATGCTTGGTAGACGGAACAGTAAAACATTCTATCTTGTCTACGGAAGCACAAGTTCGTAAAGGTGCAGTCGTTGAAGATTCTGTCATCATGAGTGGTGCCATTATCGGACAAGGTGCCGTGATTAAACGCGCTATAATCGGTGAAGGAGCGGTCGTTTCAGAAGGTGTTGTCATCGATGGAACGGAAGAAGTACAAGTCGTTGGATATAACGAAAAAGTGGGGGTAGCAACAGATGAAGATTGATAAGTATTCAGCCATTTTAGGAAACACAGTAGGCTTCCATGATATGTCATCATTGACAGACCATCGTCCTGTTGCCAGTCTACCATTTGATGGGAAATATCGTTTGATTGACTTTCCGCTTTCAAGTTTAGCCAATGCGGGAATCCGAAGTGTGTTTGGTATTTTCCAACAAGAAAATATTAGTTCTGTCTTTGACCATATCCGCTCTGGTCGTGAGTGGGGCTTGTCAACTCTTTTGAGCCACTACTACCTTGGAATTTATAACACACCAGTTGAAAGCTCTAATGTTGGGAAAGAGTACTATGAGCAGTTATTAACTTATTTAAAACGCTCAGGCTCTAATCAAACAGTAGCTCTTAACTGTGACGTCTTGGTCAATATTGATTTGAACCAAGTCTTCCACTTGCACAATACCGTTGACAGACCAATCACAGTTGTGTACAAAAAGATGCATCATCGTGACATCTCTGAAGTAAATGCGGTTTTAGAAATCGATGAGACAGACCATGTACGTGGACAAAAGTTGTTTGATGGAACAGATGCAGATGCTCTCTATAATATGTCAACGGATATCTTTATCGTTGATACACCATGGTTGATTGAAAAATTAGAAGCAGAAATCCATAAAGAACATCCAGAAAAATTGCGTTATATCCTTCGTGATTTAGCAGTAGAACACGGGGCTTTCGCTTTTGAATACACTGGCTATATTGCCAATATTCATTCAGTTGAATCCTACTATCGTGCTAACTTGGATATGTTGGAAACCAATAAATTCATGTCTCTCTTCTCACCAAATCAAAAAGTTTATACCAAGGTTAAAAATGAAGAGCCAACTTACTATGCTCCTGGTTCGCAAATTAAGAATTCGCAATTTGCATCAGGAAGCATTGTCGAAGCTTTGGTGCATGATTCTGTCATTTCTCGTCGTGTTCATCTACACCAGGGGGCTGAAATTCGTAGCAGTCTCTTGTTCCCAGGCGTTGTTGTCCATGAGGGAGCAGTCGTCGAGCAAGCGATTCTTGACAAGGGAGTTGTGGTTGAGACTGGTGTAACCATTCGTGGAACCCAAGAGGCACCTCTTGTGATTAAAAAAGGTGCTGTGATTACAGAGGATATTGGATAATGAAATTATTGTTTGTTGCCGCAGAAGGAGCTCCCTTTTCAAAAACAGGGGGGCTAGGAGATGTGATTGGAGCACTTCCTAAATCCTTGGCTAAAAAAGGACATGATGTTCGTGTCGTCCTCCCCTACTACGACATGGTAGAGGCGAAATTTGGCGACCAAGTTGAAGATGTTTTGCACTTCGAGACCAGAGTGGGATGGAGAAGTGAATATGTTGGTGTGAAACGCATCTATCGTGATGGTGTTACCTTCTATTTTATTGATAACCAAAAATATTTCTTTAGAGGACATGTCTACGGAGATTTTGATGATGGGGAGCGCTTTGCCTACTTCCAATTGGCAGCGCTTGAGATGATGGAACGTGTAGACTTTATTCCAGATATCGTCCACGCTCATGACTACCATACAGCCATGATTCCTTTCCTACTAAAAGAGAAATACCGTTGGATTCAAGCTTACAATGGAATTAAGTCTGTCTTGACCATCCATAATCTGGAGTTCCAAGGTCAGTTTGATCCAGGAATGTTGTGGGATCTGTTTGGAGTTGGATTTGAGCGCTACGAAGATGGTACCCTTCGGTGGAAGGATTGCTTGAACTGGATGAAGGCCGGGATCCTCTATGCTGATCGTGTGACGACGGTTTCACCAAGTTATAGTTATGAAATCAGAACGGCTGAATATGGTTGTGGCCTTGATCAAATCTTGCGCATGGAATCTGGTAAATTGACGGGGATTGTGAATGGAATCGATACTGACCTCTACAATCCTGAAACAGACCCGCTATTGACCTATCATTTTAGTAAAGATGATTTATCAGGAAAAGCGGCAAGTAAGCGAGCTCTTCAGGAACGTGTCGGACTTCCGGTTCGTGATGATGTTCCCTTGTTTGGAATCGTTTCTCGTTTGACTCACCAAAAAGGCTTTGATGTGGTAGTTGAAGAATTACATAACCTCTTACAAAAGGATATCCAAATCGTTCTTTTGGGAACAGGAGATCCTGGCTTTGAACATGCCTTTGCTTGGTTTGGTCAAGCTTATCCAGATAAACTCTCTGCCAATATTATGTTTGATGTCCAGTTAGCGCAGGAAATTTATGCTGCTTCTGATGTCTTCTTGATGCCAAGTCGTTTTGAACCATGTGGACTATCTCAAATGATGGCCATGCGCTATGGCACGCTACCATTGGTTCACGAGGTAGGAGGACTTCGAGATACAGTACAAGCCTATAATGTGCTTGATGGTAGTGGTACTGGCTTTAGCTTTAACAACCTTTCTGGTTACTGGCTAAACTGGGCTGTAGATCAAGCATTGACAGTCTATACTCATGATAAGGATGCTTGGCTTGGTCTCCAAAGACAAGCCATGAGCCGTGACTTCTCATGGGATACAGCTAGTCAACATTATGCTGATCTCTATCAATCATTATAAGATGAATGGAAAACGCCTATTTTAGGCGTTTTTTTTGCTTTTGCAGGGAAGAGTTTGCCCAAGGAATGTTGCAAACACCATCTGTATCTAATTCAAATGGGGAATACAAAGCTCTGGGTCTCAATATGGCCTACGAACGTCCCAACGATGGAAACCAATGGTACAATACCAATCCAAATGACCTCACCTCACGCGAGGAGATTGATCGGTAAATGAAGGGGTAAAACGATACGCTCATACTTCTGGATTATCTAGAAGGGGAAGCTGTCCTCAATAAATGCAGTCAAGATTGGAATAAAGCTTACTTCAATCAAGTTGTGACAAGTGCCAAAAACGGAATTCAGGCTATTGACATCGATGGTAAAACCTACAATAGCTATGAAGACTTGAAACGTGCATTTGCTGAAGCAGTTGATAAAGATAAAGCTACCCTCAATAACGGATCTGTCAAATTTGACAATACTGTTTCACTGAAAGAAAAAGTCTTTAAGAAATTGCTGCAAGAAACGGACAGTTTCAAAACCTCTATTTTTAAATAGGAAGAAAATGCTCATCTGCTCGTCAGGTGAGTTTTTTCTATCCTTGGTAATAATGCCTCCTCTTCTGATGAAAATAATATAAATTTGTGTGAAATACAAAAATAGACAAGGTGTCTAAAAACAATTAGAAACTTGTGAAAGCTCGTGACAAGAGGAATTTTGAAAGAGTTGACAGAATTGCTATAAAACGTTTTCTTTCTATGCAAACATTTGACTATTATATCTTTTAGGAGTAAACTAGGGGAGTAAAATATATTTAAGGAGAATTCATCATGAATTTAACATTTTTAGGTCTTTGTTTAGCCTGTTTTGGTGTGTCACTTGCGGAAGGTTTGATGATGAGCAATCTGTTCAAATCTGCATCACGTCAACCAGAAATTATTGGTCAATTGCGTAGTCTCTTGATTCTTGGTGTTGCCTTTGTCGAAGGTACTTTCTTTGTAACTTTGGCCATGGCCTTCGTTATTAAATAGACAACTCTATTTAGAAAAGGAGGTGTCAAACCTTGGAAGAAAGTGTGAATCCAACCCTAAATATTGGACCAGTATCCTTTGATTTGACCCTACTTGCCATGTCTCTTGTAACTGTTTTGACGGTCTTTGCCTTTGTCTATTGGGCAAGTCGCAAAATGACCCTTCGTCCAAAGGGCAAGCAAAATGCTCTTGAGATGATTTATGATTTTGTTATCGGTTTTACCAAGGGAAACATTGGGGAACATTATATGAAGGATTACTCTTTATTTTTGTTTTCTCTCTTTCTCTTTATCTTGGTAGCCAATAATATTGGCTTGATGGCAAAAATTCAGACAACAAACGGTTATAACTTATGGACTTCCCCAACGGCTAACCTTGGATATGACCTATCTCTTTCATTTTTGATCACCCTGATTGCTCATGTGGAAGGAATTCGTCGCCGAGGCATTAAGGAATACTTGAAGGCTTTTGCAACACCAGGATTTATGACCCCGATGAACCTCCTAGAAGAGGTGACTAATTTTGCATCCTTAGCGATTCGGATCTACGGGAATATTTTTGCTGGTGAAGTCTTAGCATCCTTGTTACTAAGCTTGTCGCAACTGGCCTTTTATTGGTATCCAGCAGCCTTTGTTGGAAGCATGTTATGGACAGCCTTTTCGATTTTCATTTCATGTATCCAAGCCTATGTATTTACCATGTTGTCATCCATGTACATAGGTAAAAAAATAAACGGTGAGGAAGAGTAAGTAGAGGAGTAGAAGATGGATTTAACAATTGGTACCATTATTGGTGACTTTATACTGATCGCTGGTTCCTTCCTCTTATTAATCTTTTTAGTAAAGAAATTTGCTTGGGGCAATATTACTAGTATTTTGGATGCGCGTGCTGAAAAAATTACCAACGATATTGACGAAGCAGAGGCAGCCCGTAAAAAGGCTGAGGAACTAGCTGCAAAACGCGAAGCGGAGTTGGCAGGTAGTCGTCAAGAAGCAACGACAATTCTTGAAACGGCTAAGGAAACAGCCGAAAAAAATAAGGCTCATATTCTCAGTGAAGCTAACCAAGAAGCCCTTCGCTTGAAAGAAAAAGCGCAATTAGAAATTTCGCAAAATAAAGAAGAAGCGATGAACAGTATCAAGGGAGATGTCGCAGACCTAACCGTCAACTTGGCAGGTAAATTGCTAAGCCAACAGTTGGACTCTGAAGGCCATCGCCAACTGATCGATCGCTACCTAAATGAATTAGGAGATGCCTAATGGACAAAAAGCAATTAATGGTAATTGAGAAATATTCCCAGCCTTTTGTTCAATTGGTATTTGAAAAGAATCAGCAAGATGACGTTTATGAAAAATTAAGTCAAATTAAGGCTGTTTTTGAAGAAACAGGCCTTGCTGCATTTTTAGCTCATATCGGTGTAGAGGATGAAGAGAAAGCGAAGAGTCTTCGACTCTTTCAAAACTCGGATTCAGCATTACTAGACCATTTGATTGAAGTGGTTATTCTCAATCATCGTGAAGCCTTATTTTATGACATTGTCAGAGTTAGTATGGATCAAATTCAACAGCTGAGCAACTGTTTCGAAGTAACCGTTTCTTCGGTTGCCGGACTGGATCAGGCTCAAAAAGAAAAGTTGATCCCTATTATTGAAAAGAAATTTGGTATCCAAGTTCGTTCTCTGAAAGAAGAACTGGATCCGGATTTGATTGGTGGTTTTGTGGTTTCAGCAAATCACAAGACGCTTGATACCAGTCTCAAACGTCAATTGCAAGTCATAAAAGCAAATTTGAAATAGAAAGTGGTGTGAATTTTGGCGATTAACGCACAAGAAATCAGCGCTTTAATTAAGCAACAAATTGAAAATTTCCAGCCAAATTTTGACGTCACAGAGACCGGAGTCGTTACCTATATTGGTGACGGGATTGCGCGTGCTCATGGCCTTGAAAATGCAATGAGTGGGGAGTTGTTGATCTTTGAAAACGGCTCATACGGAATGGCGCAAAACTTGGAAACGACAGATGTCGGGATTATCATCCTTGGAGACTTCACAGACATTCGTGAAGGAGACTCGATTCGTCGGACTGGTAAAATCATGGAAGTCCCTGTTGGGGACGCCTTGATTGGTCGGGTTGTCAATCCTCTTGGTCAGCCAGTGGATGGCTTGGGAGAAATCGTAACAGATACCTTCCGTCCAGTTGAAACACCAGCTCCTGGTGTTATGCAACGGAAATCTGTATCAGAGCCTCTTCAAACGGGCTTGAAAGCTATTGATGCCCTGGTTCCAATCGGACGTGGTCAACGGGAGTTGATCATCGGAGACCGTCAAACAGGGAAAACCTCGATTGCCATCGATACTATCTTGAACCAAAAGGATCAAGATATGATCTGTATCTATGTGGCAATTGGACAAAAAGAATCAACGGTTCGGACACAAGTAGAAACACTTCGTAAGTATGGAGCCATGGATTACACCATTGTGGTGACGGCATCAGCCTCACAACCATCTCCACTCTTGTTCCTTGCACCTTATGCAGGGGTGGCTATGGCCGAAGAGTTCATGTACAATGGCAAACACGTTTTAATCGTCTATGATGATTTGTCTAAACAAGCCGTTGCTTACCGTGAATTGTCCCTCCTTCTTCGTCGTCCGCCAGGACGGGAAGCCTTCCCAGGGGATGTCTTCTACCTTCACAGCCGTTTATTGGAACGTTCTGCGAAAGTATCGGATGAATTGGGTGGTGGTTCCATTACTGCACTTCCAATCATTGAAACACAAGCAGGGGATATTTCTGCTTATATCGCGACTAACGTAATTTCGATCACAGATGGTCAAATCTTCTTGCAAGATAGCCTCTTTAACTCAGGAATTCGTCCAGCCATTGACGCGGGATCATCTGTGTCACGGGTTGGTGGATCAGCCCAAATCAAGGCCATGAAGAAGGTTGCGGGGACTCTCCGTATTGACCTAGCTTCTTACCGTGAGTTGGAAGCCTTCACCAAGTTTGGTAGTGACTTGGATGCCGCTACTCAAGCTAAGTTGAACCGTGGTCGCCGGACAGTAGAAGTCTTGAAGCAACCAGTCCATGAACCATTAACTGTTGAAAAACAGGTAGTGATCTTGTATGCTTTGACACATGGATTCTTGGATAGTGTACCTGTTGATGATATCCTTCGCTTTGAAGAGGAATTGTTTGCCTTTGTAGAAGTGCATCATCCAGAAATCTTTGAAACCATTCGGACGACCAAAGATCTTCCAAGTGAAGAAACAATGGATGCAGTGATTACTGACTTTGTCAACCAATCAAGTTTCAAATAGAAATAGGAGTGGCAGATGGCAGTTTCTTTAAATGATATCAAAAATAAAATTGCATCGACAAAGAATACCAGTCAAATTACAAATGCTATGCAGATGGTATCTGCTGCCAAACTTGGGAAGTCTGAGCAAGCTGCCAAGGACTTCCAAATTTACGCATCTAAGGTTCGTAAGCTATTGACCGACCTCTTACATGGACATGAGGCTGAGAATGCGAAGTACCATCCATTTTTAAAGAGTCGGCCTGTCAAAAAGTCTGCTTATATTGTCATCACTTCTGACCGTGGACTAGTGGGAGGCTACAACGCCTCTATTCTCAAGTCTGTCATGGAATTGAAGGAAGAATACCATCCAACGGGTGAGGATTTTGAAGTCATCTGTATTGGAAGTATTGGGGCAGATTTCTTTAGAGCAAGAGGCATCCAGCCGGTTTATGAACTACGTGGCCTAGCTGATCAACCAAGCTTTGATGAAGTGCGGAAGATCATTAACAAGACAGTCCAAATGTATCAAAATGAATTGTTTGATGAATTGTATGTCTGTTATAACCACCACGTCAATAGTTTGACCAGTCAATTGCGGGTTGAGCAAATGCTTCCGATCATTGACTTGGACCCCAACGAAGCAGATGAAGATTATATTTTGAATCTGGAGTTGGAATCAGACCGAGATGCGATTTTGGATCAATTGCTTCCACAGTTTGCTGAAAGTATGATTTATGGAGCCATCATTGATGCCAAAACAGCTGAAAATGCTGCTGGTATGATGGCCATGCAGACTGCAACAGACAATGCCAAGAAAGTAATTGATGAATTGACCATTCAATACAACCGAGCTCGTCAGGCAACCATTACGCAAGAAATTACGGAAATTGTTGCAGGAGCGAGTGCGCTTGAGTAGTTGATTCGATGCACATTTTAACAATACAAAAATAAGCTTGCTTATATGTATGAACAAGCTTAGAAACTTAATAGAATAGGAGAATGACATGAGTTTAGGCAAAATTTCTCAGGTTGTAGGTCCTGTCGTTGACGTAGCTTTTGCTGCGGGCGATAAACTCCCTGAGATTAATAATGCACTTGTAGTCTATAAAAATGACCAACAAAAATCAAAAGTCGTTCTTGAAGTAGCTCTTGAACTTGGGGATGGTGTCGTTCGCACCATTGCCATGTAATCAACAGATGGCTTGACGCGTTGGATGGAAGTAGTGGACATTGGTGGTACAATCTCT
>CADFQU010000017.1 GCA_902836505.1 Streptococcaceae bacterium | reverse complement strand
AATCACTTGTGCAATGGTTTTTTGATCGTGTTGTCCCCACATAATCATATGGAATCCGGTACGACATCCAAAAGGTGAACAATCAATCATCCCATCAATGCGTTTGCGGATCAACATAGCTAAGAGGTGCTCAATCGTATGTAAACCAGCAGTCGGGATAGAGTCTTCATTTGGTTGAACCAAGCGGATATCATAGTTTGAGATGACATCTCCTTTTGGCCCTGTCTCCTCCCCGATTAGGCGGACGTAAGGGGCTTTTACAGCAGTATGGTCTAGTTCGAAACTTTCCACAATAACTTCTTTAGTCATGTATCTTCCTCAATTCTTTTTTCTTGATTATAGCACAATTGGCGGTGGAAGAAAATACAAGAAAGGAGGGAGGGAAGTGGCCCTTAAAATAAGGTCCAGAAACTTGTTTTTTAGGGAGTTTCTCATTAGAATCAAAGGAAAGAAGCATTTGAATAATAGCAAAAATAGATTGGTTTTCGCTAGAAAATTTGTTTGTTAATTTTGTAAAAATATGATAAAATAATAAAGAATTTTTTAATTCAACTATTCATTAGATTAGGGGTAAAAACATGGAATTTGGAATTGCAATTGTTTTTGCCGCAATCATTGGTTTAGTCATTGGATATGTAGGGATCTCAGTCAAGATGAAAGCATCTAAAGAAGCTGCAGAACTTACTCTTTTAAATGCTGAACAAGAAGCAACGAATTTACGTGGACAGGCAGAGCGTGAAGCTGATTTAATTTTGAAAGAAGCTAAGCATGAGTCTAGTTCACTTAAAAAAGAAGCACTTTTGGAGGCAAAGGAAGAAGCCAGAAAATATCGAGAAGAAGTCGATGCTGAGTTTAAATCAGAGCGTCAAGAATTAAAACAATTAGAAACCCGCTTAGCGGAACGTTCAAATAATCTTGATCGCAAAGATGATATTCTTACGAGCAAAGAACAAACTCTTGAACAAAAAGAGCAAAGCCTTTCAGATAGAACTAAACACATTGATGCGCGTGAAGAACAATTACATGAGCTAGAAAAGAAAAAAGAAGAAGAATTAGAAAAAATTGCTTCTCTGACTCAATCGGAAGCACGTGATATTATCTTAACGCAAACAGAAGAACGACTCTCAAAAGAAATTGCGACTCGAATTCGAGAAGCAGAAGTGGAAGTGAAAGAACGTTCAGATAAAGTTGCAAAAGATATCCTGGTTCAAGCCATGCAACGGATGGCCGGGGATTTTGTGGCAGAACAGACCAACTCAACGGTTCATTTACCAGATGATGGAATGAAGGGCCGGATTATTGGTCGCGAAGGTCGAAATATTCGCACCTTTGAAAGCTTAACAGGTGTGGATGTCATTATTGACGATACACCAGAAGTGGTCACCTTGTCTGGATTTGATCCGATTCGCCGGGAAATTGCACGGATGACTATGGAAAGTCTCTTGAAAGATGGGCGTATCCATCCAGCTCGTATTGAAGAGTTGGTAGAGAAAAATCGTCTGGAAATTGACCAACGAATTCGGGAATATGGGGAAGCAGCAGCCTATGAAATTGGTGCACCAAATCTACATCCTGACTTGATGAAGATTATGGGACGCTTGCAATTTAGAACCTCTTATGGTCAAAATGTTTTGCGTCACTCGATTGAGGTTGCTAAGTTATCTGGTATTATTGCTAGTGAACTTGGCGAAAATGCTACCTTGGCTCGTCGAGCTGGTTTCCTACATGATATTGGAAAAGCCATTGACCGTGAGGTAGAAGGTAGCCACGTAGAAATTGGAACAGAGTTGGCTCGTAAATACAAAGAGCATCCTGTTGTTGTTAATACCATTGCTAGCCACCATGGAGACGTTGAACCAGAAAGTGTCATTGCTGTTATTGTAGCAGCAGCGGATGCTTTAAGTGCGGCTCGTCCAGGTGCTCGTAGTGAGTCCCTCGAAAGCTATATCAAACGCCTGCAAGATCTTGAAGAAATTGCAAATAGCTTTAAGGGAGTCAAGACTAGCTTTGCCTTGCAAGCAGGTCGTGAAATTCGAATTATGGTAAGCCCTGAAGAAGTGAAGGATGATAAGTTGACCATCTTAGCTCATGACATTCGTGAGAAGATCGAGTCTAACTTGGAATATCCTGGTAATATCAAGGTGAACGTTATTCGTGAATTGCGTGCCGTTGATTATGCAAAATAAAGCTTGCTAAAATATGAAAAAATAGTCAGCAAAGACGACAAGGTCTTGGTTGACTATTTTTTATTTTGCTCCATGATGAAAAAAGAAAATCATTATTTTGTATAGAGGAGGTTAGGAGCCTTGTCTCTAGGAAAAATCTGTTGAAAAATCTTTCTATTTTTGTTACACTAGATAGAAAGATAGCGAAGGAGACAAAATGGCGGATCGAGGATTATTAATCGTTTTCTCAGGCCCCTCAGGTGTTGGGAAAGGGACGGTTAGACGCGAGATTTTTGAAAGCTCAGACAATCAATTTCAATACTCAGTATCGATGACAACACGTGCACAACGCCCTGGTGAAGTGGACGGAGTAGACTATTTTTTCCGTACACGTGAAGAATTTGAGGAGTTGATTCGTCAAGGTCAAATGCTCGAATATGCTGAATATGTAGGTAATTATTATGGGACTCCCTTGACCTATGTGAACGAGACCCTCGATAAGGGGATCGATGTCTTCCTTGAAATCGAAGTGCAGGGTGCTTTGCAGGTGAAGAAAAAGGTACCAGATGCCGTCTTCATTTTCTTGACTCCTCCCGATTTGGATGAGTTGCAAGATCGTTTGGTTGGACGTGGTACGGATAGTGCGGAAGTGATTGCCCAACGGATCGAAAAGGCCAAAGAAGAGATTGCCTTGATGCGTGAGTATGACTATGCCATTGTCAATGACCAAGTGCCTCTGGCTGCGGAACGTGTCAAACGTGTGATTGAGGCGGAACATTTCCGTGTTGATCGGGTGATTGGTCACTACCAAGAAATGCTTCCCAAAGCCACTCAAGTGGTACGATAATTTAGAATAGGAATTAGGTAAAAATATTATGATGTTAAAACCATCCATTGACACATTGTTGGATAAAGTACCGTCAAAATACTCTTTGGTTATTCTCGAAGCCAAACGAGCTCATGAGTTAGAGAGTGGTGCAACTCCTACTCAAGAATTTCAATCAGTAAAATCTACCTTGCGTGCCTTGGAAGAGATTGAATCAGGAAATGTGGTGATTCACCCAGATCCAGAAGCCAAGCGCGAAGCGGTTCGTCGTCGAATCGAAGCAGAACGCTTGCGTAAAGAAGAAGAAGAGCGTAAAATTAAAGAACAAATCGCGAAAGAAAAAGAAGATGGTGAAAAAATTTAAGGTTGGGTTCGCTCAATCTTATTTTTTGCTATTTAGCGCTAGGACAGGAAGGAGGTGAAAGCATGCTGGCACAAGTTATCGTTGATGTTCCCTTGATGCAAACAGACAAACCCTATAGTTATCAAGTACCAGAGGAGTTTTCTCCTTTCTTGGAAAAAGGAATGCGGGTTCATGTTCCGTTTGGAAAGGGAAATCGGCTCATTCAAGGAATTGTGGTTGGATTAGAGGAAACCACTCTAGCAGCTCAAGACCAAGAATTAAAAAGTATTGTGGAAGTCTTAGACTACCAACCAGTTCTAGGAGAGGAGCAATTTTGGCTAGCAGATCAGTTGCGAAAGACGGTTTTTACCTACAAAATTACCCTCTTGAAAGCCATGCTACCGAGTGTTTTAAATTCTTCCTATGATAAAATTCTCCATCCGACAGAACGATTATCACCAGAAGATCGAGAGGACATTTTTGGAACAGCGACTAGCTTGGCCTTTTCTTCTTTGGATATTGAAGCCCAAGCACGGATGATGCGACTGACTCGTAAGGGAGAGTTGGAAGTAGAGTACCAAGCGTTAGATCGTAAACATATCAAGACAGAAAAATGGTATCGGGTAAATCATCTCCTACTTGAAAACTTAGACATCGCCAAGAATGCTAAAAAGCGCTTGGCCTTGCGAGACTTTGTTCAAGGTCAAAAAGAGGAAGCGCCTTTGAGGGATTTATTGGCGGAATTCTCTCGTCCAGTGGTGAACTATTTCATCGATCAAGGTGCCTTGCTTGTGTTTGAGAAAGAAGTCAATCGTGCGGCAGTCTACTTTAAGGACAAGGAGTCGACGGAGGCATTGGTTTTGAATGCTGAACAAGAAGGAGCAGTGCAAGCAGTAACGAGCAAAATTGGTCAACCTTCCAAACCCTTCTTACTTGAAGGAGTGACGGGGAGTGGGAAGACAGAGGTTTATCTCCAAATCATCCAAGAGGTGCTAGAAAAGGGGAAAACAGCGATTATGTTGGTTCCTGAGATTTCCTTGACGCCTCAAGTGACAGACCGCTTCATTTCTCGCTTTGGGGATCGGGTAGCCATCCTTCATTCGGGTCTATCCAACGGTGAAAAATATGATGAATGGAGACGAGTAGAGCGAGGGGAGGCCCAAGTAGTCGTTGGAGCTCGGTCTGCTATCTTTGCTCCTCTTAAGAATTTAGGAGCTATCATTATTGATGAAGAACATGAGGCTACCTATAAACAAGATAGCAATCCTCGTTATCATGCGCGTGAAGTGGCTTTGTTACGAGCTCAATACCACCAAGCTGTTTTGGTCTTGGGGTCGGCGACTCCTAGCTTGGAAACACGGGCCCGTGCAGGAAAAGGGGTTTATGAATTTCTTCAACTGACCCAACGGGCCAATCCGCTTGCTCGCATTCCAGAGGTAGAGGTGATCGATTTCAGGGACTATATTGGCCAGCAGGAATCTGGAACTTATACGCCTAAGTTGCTTGAAGCGATTGCAGAACGTCTACAAAGAAAAGAGCAAGTCGTCCTCATGCTCAATCGCCGGGGTTATTCCAGCTTTGTCATGTGTCGCGAATGCGGTCAGGTAGATACCTGTCCGAATTGCGATATTTCCTTGACCCTCCATATGGACACCAAGACCATGGACTGCCATTATTGCAATTACCATAAGGCCATCCCTACAGTCTGTCCTAATTGCCAAAGTCGATCGATTCGTTACTACGGGACGGGGACCCAGAAGGCCTACGATGAGCTGCAAGAAATTTTTCCTGAAGCCCGCATTCTGCGGATGGATGTCGATACCACTCGGAAAAAAGGGAGTCACGAAGCCTTGTTGGACCAGTTTGGTCAAGGACAAGCCGATATTTTGCTAGGCACCCAGATGATTGCCAAGGGCTTGGATTTCCCAAATGTTACCCTTGTCGGTGTCCTCAATGCGGATACAGCCCTAAATTTACCTGATTTTCGCTCGTCAGAGCGGACCTTCCAACTGTTAACCCAGGTGGCAGGACGGGCTGGTCGTGCGGATAAAGAAGGACAGGTTCTGATCCAGACCTATAATCCTCATCATTATGCCATTGAATATGCGAAACGCCAAGATTACGAAGGTTTTTATGCCTATGAAATGAAGGTGCGCCACCAATTGGGCTATCCACCTTATTATTACACAGTAGGTTTGACTCTCTCTCACAAACAAGAAGAGGTCGTGGTTAAAAAAGCTTATCAGGTGATGGACCTGTTGAAAGCAGGTCTGTCGGAACAGGTTCAAATTTTGGGACCAACGCCAAAACCGATTGCTCGTACGCATAATTTATTCCATTATCAGATCCTGCTGAAGTACCGGTTTGAAGACCAGTTACCACAAGTCTTAAATCAGATTTTGGACTATACTCAAGATCGGGAAAATCAAGATCTTCGGGTCAGCATTGACAATGAACCGCAAAGTTTTATGTAGAAGGAGAAAAAATGACAAAAATACTATTTATGGGAACGCCTGATTTCTCGGCTACAGTTTTAAAAGGCTTGATTTCTGACGAACGCTATGAGATTCTAGCCGTTGTGACTCAACCAGATCGGGCAGTTGGTCGGAAAAAAGAAATTCGGATGACGCCGGTAAAAGAAGTGGCTTTAGAAGCAAGCTTACCAGTCTACCAGCCGGAGAAACTATCTGGAAGCCAGGAGTTAGAAGATTTATTAGCTTTGGGGGCAGATGGGATCGTCACAGCAGCCTTTGGACAATTCTTACCGAGTCGTTTGTTAGAGGCGATGAAGTTTGCTGTCAACGTGCATGCTTCCCTTCTTCCAAAATACCGCGGTGGAGCTCCTATCCATTATGCCATCATGAATGGGGATAAGGAAGCTGGTGTGACCATCATGGAAATGGTCAAAGAGATGGATGCCGGAGATATGATTTCCTCTCGCGCCATCCCTATTTTAGAAGAGGACAATGTGGGAACCATGTTTGAGAAGTTGGCTCTTGTCGGTCGGGATCTTCTCTTAGAAACCTTACCACCTTACCTTGCGGGAGAACTCAAACCACAAGCTCAGGATCCACAACAAGTAACCTTCTCTCCCAATATCAAACCGGAAGAAGAACGCCTGGATTGGACGCGGACCAACCGTGAACTCTTTAACCAAGTTCGAGGCATGTATCCTTGGCCAGTTGCCCATACCTTATGGAAGGGAGAACGCTTCAAGGTTTACCAAGCAAAACCATGTGAAGGACAAGGAGAACCAGGAGAAATTTTGGCTCTCCATAAAAATGAAATCATTGTTGCGACGGGTGAGGGAGCCTTGGCCTTGACCCTGGTTCAGCCAGCTGGCAAACCTAAAATGGCTGTTGGAGATTTCTTAAATGGCTTAGGGCGACAATTGCAAGTAGGTGATCAATTTGGTAAATAAGTTACAGACTGCACGAGGATTGGCCCTCTCTACCCTAGGAGAGATTTTCCAGGACGGTGCTTTTTCAAATATCGCCCTCAAAAAAGCTCTGGGAAAGTCAACTTTGTCAGAAGTGGATAAAAGTCTGGTGACTGAAATTGTCTATGGGACGGTTTCGCGTAAACTAACCTTGGAATGGTATCTATCGCACTTTGTCGCTGATCGAGACCAGGTAGATCCCTGGATTTATCATCTTTTATTGATGAGCCTCTATCAGTTCGTCTATCTGGAGAAGATCCCTCCCCACGCTGTTGTTCATGAAGCAGTAGAGCTTGCCAAGCAACGGAAAAAAGGGAGCGAAAAATATGTCAATGCTCTCTTACGGAAAATGCTACGAGAGGGGCTCACATCAATTGACCAGATAAAACGAGTCAACAAACGACTTTCAATCCGCTATTCTCTTCCGGTTTGGTTGGTGAAAAAGTTGATGGATGAATATGGTGAAGAGCGGGCCATTGCGATTTTTGAGAGTCTCTATGTTCGCAACAAGGCCAGTGTTCGAGTTGTTGACCTTGACAAAAAGGAAGAGATCAAGGACCAGTTGCAGGCATCGGATTCCCTCTTGGCCTCAACAGCTCTTGTAAAGGAAAACGGCTATTTTGCGGGATCTGATTACTTCAAACAAGGAAAACTGACCATTCAAGATGAGACCAGTCAATTGGTGGCTCCGGCTTTAGATGTCCAACCATCAGACCAGGTATTGGATGCCTGTGCAGCTCCCGGTGGCAAGACCACTCATCTAGCTTCTTATCTAGTCGATGGGAATATTACAGCCTTGGACTTGTACGATCATAAGCTACAATTGATCCAGGAAAACTCTGAGCGTCTAGGAGTAGCAAATAAAATCCAGACAAAAAAGCTGGATGCTAGCAAGGTATTTGAAACTTTTGGGGCGGATGCTTTTGATAAAATCTTGGTAGATGCCCCTTGCTCTGGGATTGGTTTGATCCGCCGCAAGCCAGATATCAAGTACAATAAAGACAATGCTGACTTTGCATCTCTGCAGGCGATTCAACTGGAAATATTGGATGGAGTTTGTCAAAGTGTGCGGAAAGATGGTATAATAGTCTACAGTACATGCACAATTATAGGAGAAGAGAATTTTGATGTGGTTGACCAGTTTTTAGAGACCCATCCAAATTTTGAACTCGTGCCATTAGATCATGAACGAAAAGATATTCTGAAAGATGGTTGTATTTTAATTACACCAGAATTGTATGGAAGCGATGGTTTCTTTATTAGTCGTTTTCGAAGAATATCGTAATCTCAGGAGGATACGGACAGTATGGAAATTTCTATCTTAACCGATGTAGGTCAAATACAGACAAATAACCAAGACTATGCAAATCAATATATAAATAAAGCGGGAAAATCCATGATTTTTCTAGCTGACGGGATGGGAGGACATCGTGCTGGTAATATTGCTAGCGAGATGGCTGTAACTGATCTTGGCGCTGCTTGGGTAGCGACTGAAATCAGCACCATTAACGAAGTAAGAGAGTGGTTTGCTGAGAATTTGGAAAAAGAAAACCAGCAGATCCATCGCATTGGTCAAGATGAAGAACATAAAGGAATGGGAACAACTCTGGAAGCTGTTGCCATTATCGATGACCAAGTCTTATTTGCGCATGTAGGAGATTCCCGAATTGGACTCGTGCGTAATGGGGAATACCATCAAATGACCAGTGACCATTCTTTAGTAAACGCCTTGCTCAAAGCTGGACAGATTACGGAAGAAGAAGCAGCTCATCATCCACAACGCAATATCATCACCCAATCCATCGGACAAAAGGATGAACTGCAACCGGACTTTGGTATGGTTACAGTTGAAGCAGGAGATTTCATTGTTATCAATAGTGATGGATTAACCAATATGATCTCTGGCGATGAAATCCGTGATATCGTTGTTAGCAATTTATCGGTCGAAGAAAAGGCAAAAACCTTGGTTCGCTTTGCGAATAATGCTGGCGGTTTGGACAATATTACCGTTGTACTGATTCACTTTGCTGAGGAGGATGTGGCATGATTCAAATCGGCAAAATTTTTGCCGGACGATATAAGATAATCCGTCAAATCGGGCGTGGAGGGATGGCAGACGTCTACCTCGCTCGAGATTTAATCTTGGATGGTGAAGAAGTTGCAGTTAAAGTACTGAGGACCAATTACCAAACAGATCCAATTGCAGTTGCACGCTTCCAACGAGAGGCCAAAGCGATGGCAGATTTGGATCATCCAAATATCGTTCGGATCACGGATATTGGTGAAGAGGATGGCCAACAATACTTGGCAATGGAATATGTCGCTGGTTTGGACTTGAAACGCTATATCAAGGAAAATGCTCCTCTTTCAAATGAAGAGGCCGTTCGCTTGATGGGGCAAATCCTCCTTGCGATGCGTTTAGCGCACACGCAAGGTATTATTCACCGTGACTTGAAACCTCAAAACGTCCTTTTAACACCTGACGGAAATGCCAAAGTCTCTGACTTTGGGATTGCGGTAGCCTTTGCAGAAACAAGCCTCACTCAGACCAACTCCATGTTGGGATCGGTTCATTATTTGTCCCCTGAACAAGCCAGAGGATCGAAAGCTTCTGTTCAAAGTGACATCTATGCGATGGGGATCATTTTCTATGAAATGCTGACGGGACATATCCCTTATGATGGGGATAGTGCAGTGACCATCGCGTTGCAACATTTCCAAAAACCACTGCCGTCCATCATCGAAGAGAACAAAAATGTTCCGCAGGCCTTGGAAAATGTGGTGATTAAGGCAACGGCAAAGAAACTATCCGATCGCTATAAGTCGGTAGCTGAAATGTATGTCGACCTATCTAGCTGCCTATCCTATGAACGCCGTAACGAGAAAAAATTAGTCTTTGATGACGCTTCAAAAGCGGATACCAAGACCCTACCAAAGGTGAACGTGGTTCCAAAACCGGCTCCACTTCCAACATCAGATGCTCGTCCTACAGTTCATGAGGACCTACCAGTGGCTTCAGAGGATAAAACAGCTCCAGTTTCTCCAAAAAATAAGCCACCTCGTCGTTTGCGGACGCGCTACAAGGTCTTGTTTGTAGCCCTAGCTCTGGTACTAGCTGCCTTTGCCTTTCTTCTTTATATGAGTCCAGCCAATAAAACAGTTCCAGACGTATCTGGAAAAACTGTGGCAGAAGCGCGTGCTATCATTGAAGATCAGGATCTTCAAGTTGGAGATGAAAAAGAAGAATACAGTGATTCAGTTCTGGAGGGGTATGTGATCCGTACCAATCCAAATGCAGGAGCTCAGAAAAAGGAAAACAGCAAGGTTGATTTGGTTGTTTCGAAAGGACCAAGCACCTTTGATATGCCGGACTATACTGGTATGTCTAGAGAA
>CADFQU010000016.1 GCA_902836505.1 Streptococcaceae bacterium | reverse complement strand
AGATATTGTTGGCTAAGCTCCTTGGTTTCATGGTGCTTGATTTGGTTGACTAAGATTTGCAAGCGAATGGCAGCTGGGAGTTTTTCCAAATCATCTACGTGTGCTTCAAAGATAGCACTCGCTTGGGCTTGTGCAGCTTCATCATTGGCCTTAATCATATTGGCGATCATAAGCTGACGAACTTTTTCGTCTTCTTCTGTTTCACCAGGCTTAGCTTCTAGACCCAAGCGTTCAAAGTTGTAACGGTTCAAGCGTTTTAACAACTCATGGAAGGCTGCTTCTGTTTCAGTTCCCTCATCCACAAAGAGACTGATTCCAGCTAAGACGCTCGAAACAGCTGAAACGACCAAGTAGGAACTTTCTTCTGTCAAGTGTTCAATCACTGGCAAGAGGCTTGCATAAGAAATTTGACCACTTTCAGCTAAAAGACGACGTTCTTGAACCACTTGTAATTTTGAAGTGCTATCCAAGCTAGCAAGGTCAGCAAGAATGTCTTCCAACAATTCCCCATGGTAGTCACTGATATAGTGAGCTGTATTTTCTGTATTGAATCGAAGAGCTCCGCTGTTAGCTGCTTTCAAGGCACTGTAGTTTGGAATTTCTAAGACTTCAGTTTCCAAGGTATCTGGAATACCCGTCCAGTTGCTGTTCAAAGGAACAACCCACTTGCGGCCTTTTTCTTCTCTTTCACCGATAAAGAACTGCTCTTGACGGATGATCAAGGTATCGTTCTCTACAGAAGCTGAGACAACAGGGTATCCTGGTTGCTCCAACCAAGAATCCATAAAGGCTGCGACATCGCGACCTGAAGCTTGCCCAAGAGCATCCCAAAGGTCACGACCGATGGTATTGCCGTATTGGTGTTTTTCAAAGTAGATCTTCAAACCTTTACGGAAGGCATCATCGCCTAACCAACGGCGAAGCATGTGCATGAGCCGGCTACCCTTGGCGTAAACGATCGCAGGGTCAAAGAGGGTGTTAATCTCGTCTGGGTGTTTCACTTCTACATGGACGGATTGAACGCCATCTGTAGCATCACGTTTCAAGGCAGCAGGTACACCTGTTGTTTGGAAGTCTTCAAAGATATTCCAGCTTGGTTCGATGGCATCCAAGCAGACATATTCCATCATATTGGCGAAGCTTTCATTCAACCAGAGGTCATCCCACCACTTCATGGTCACGAGGTTTCCGAACCATTGGTGGGCCAACTCGTGAGCTACGACCAAGGCTACTGTTTGACGGCTCTGAGCTGTCGAATTCTCATCTACCAGGAGGTAGACTTCGCGGTAAGTTACCAAGCCCCAGTTTTCCATAGCTCCTGAAGAGAAGTCTGGAAGGGCGATATGAAGGGATTGAGGGATTGGGTAAGCCACTCCATAATAGTCTTCGTAGAATTCAATAGCACGAACGGCAATATCTAATGAGAAGTCCAAGTTTTCTAATGGGTGAGCTTTGGTAGAGTAGACACCGACTAGGGTTCCATTCTTGGTCTTAGCTGTCACACCTTGAAGATCTCCTGCCGCGAAGGCCAAGAGATAAGACGACATACGAGGAGTTGTATCAAATTTCCAAATACCTGTTTCTTTCCGATTTTTAATATCAATTTCGGGCATGTTAGAAAGAACGATTTCTCCCTCTTCTTGGTCAAATTTCACAGCCAAATCAAAGGTCGCCTTGGCCTCTGGCTCATCCACACTTGGGAAGGCTTCACGCGCAAAGTGGCTCTCAAACTGAGTAGAGATTACTTCCTTCTTCACACCATCTACTGTGTAGTAAGAAGGATAGATCCCTGTCATATTATCGGTAATTTTTCCTTTATAAGAAAGTGTAAGGTTTACTTTACCTGTAGAAGGAACTTCAACAAAGACCGCTTCTTCCTCATCCTTGACTGAAAAGGCACAATCTTGCCCATCTACTTGTGCAGATTCGATGGTCAAATCCTTTTGGTGAAGAGAGATGCGAGTATCCTTTGCTTCTCCGGTAATGGTCACTTTCCCTGAGAAAGTCTTGTTTGAGCGGTTCAAATCTAAGAATAGATCATAGTGCTCAGGTACAAATGTATCAATAAAATGTGCTACTGCTTGCATGAGTAACTCCTTCTTCATTTATTCTCATCTTCTATTCTAACATAAATCCTATGGTCTGTAAGGTAAGAGGGGTAAAACCAGATCTATAAGAAAATAAAGTCTGAGATGATGACCTCAGACTTTATTTTCTTATAATTCCACAATTTTTCCTGTTTCGAAGTAGACAACCCACTCACAGATATTTTTAGCATAATCACCAATACGCTCCAAGTAGTTGATCACTTGGAAGTAATCACGTCCGGTTACAATGGACTCAGGATTCTTCCGAATTTCTTCTGTTGCTAATTCTTGAATGCTATCGAAGTAATGGTTGATCACTTCGTCTCGGCTAGCTACTTCATAGGCCAAATCTACATCACCTTTGAGGTAAACATCCAGTGTGGATTCGACAAAGTCTTTGACCTCACGACCCATCTTGCTGATCTCCTCTTCAACAGATTGGATGCGGACTTCCCCCTTCATTCGAATAGTTGCTTTCGCGATTGAAACCGCATGGTCACCCATCCGCTCTAAGTCAGAGACTGCTTTTAAGACTGTCATGACCATCCGAAGGTCCTGAGATACAGGTTGTTGTAGCGCAATCATCTCAAAGGATTTGCGTTCCAACTTCACTTCATACTCATTAATCTCTGCATCATCTTCAATAACCTGGCGTGCCAGATCCCGATCATGAGTGACAAAAGCCCGAACCGTGCGGTTGATCTGGGTCAAAACTTCATTTCCCATCGCATAAAACTGATTATGAAGTTTTTCTAAATCTTCTTCAAATTGTACACGTAACATTTACTTTCCCTTTCTTATCCAAACTTCCCTGATACATAATCTTCTGTTTCCTTACGAGCAGGATTCAAGAAGATTTTTGAGGTGTCATCATATTCGATGAGATCTCCATCCAAGAAAAAGGCTGTTCTATCCGAAATCCGGCTGGCTTGTTGCATAGACCGAGTCACCAAAAGCATGGTGTAACGATCCTTCAGACCATACAGCGTTTCTTCAATCTTTCCAGCAGAAATCGGGTCCAAGGCAGAAGTTGGCTCATCCAAAAGGATAATCTTTGGACTAGTTGCTAGGACACGCGCCACACAAACCCGTTGTTGCTGCCCCCCTGAAAGCCCGATTGCTGAATCATGAAGGCGATCCTTGACTTCATCCCAAATAGAAGCGTTTTTCAAAGAGGTTTCGACCGCTTCATCCAAGACTTGCTTGTCCTTGATTCCATTAATCATGAGTCCATAGGTGACATTGTCATAGATAGACATGGGGAAAGGGTTGGGCTGTTGGAAGACCATTCCGATTTCCTTACGGAGCTCCACCGTATCAGTCCGCGGACTATAGATATTGTGACCATTATAGATGACGGTTCCTGTCGTCGTCACCTCATGGTTCAAATCGCCCATCCGGTTGATGGCTTTGAGCAAGGTAGACTTCCCTGATCCAGACGGTCCGATTAAAGCCGTGATTTCTTTAGGGGTGAAATCCAGTGACACACTATTCAGTGCCTTTTTCTTATTGTAATAAACCGACAAGTCCTTGACTTGCAAAATTGGTTCTGTCATGTTTTCATCCTTATGTTGTTTCTATGTTACCAATTCCTATCCAAAGTGACCAGACACATAATCGTTGGTTGATTGTAGTTTTGCATTTTGGAAAATGTTGGCTGTTTTATCATACTCGATCAAATCGCCTAGATAAAAGAATCCTGTATAATCACTAGCACGAGCAGCCTGTTGCATACTGTGGGTCACGATGATAATAGTGTAATCTTTCTTCAACTCCAGCATGGTTTCTTCCAACTGGGCTGTTGCGATAGGATCCAAGGCTGAAGCCGGCTCATCCATGAGCAAAATCTCTGGTTTAACGGAGATAGCACGGGCAATACAAAGGCGTTGCTGTTGACCTCCTGATAGCGTCAAAGCAGACTTGTGCAAGTCATCCTTAACCTGATCCCAGAGGGCTGCTTGCTTCAAGGATTTTTCTACGATTTCATCCAAGACCTTCTTGTCTTTGACTCCTGCCCGTTCGTGAGGGAAGGTAATATTGCGGTAGATGGACTTGGCAAACGGATTTGGTCGTTGGAAGACCATCCCGATATGTTTTCTCATTTCATAAACATTGATATCAGGACGGTTGACGTCGATCCCTTCATACCAGATCTCACCAGTCACACGCGCAATATCAATGGTATCGTTCATCCGGTTCAAACTTCTAAGATAGGTGGACTTTCCAGATCCAGAAGGACCAATCAAAGCTGTGATTTTATTCTTCTCAAACTGCATATCCACGCCCTTGATGGATTCATTTGAACCATAGTAGACATGCAAGTCTTTGGTCGAAAGGACCACTTTTTCTTCAGGAAAAGTAATGATATGTTTCTCATCCCAATTGTACTTTGACATTTCTTCTCCTTTTATGCTGAGGTTAATTTCTTATGGAGGTAAGTACCGAGCTTACGTGCTCCAAAGTTGAATATCAAAATGAAGATCAACAAAACTGCTGCAGAACCAGCGGATACTTCAATAGCATCTGGAATGGTCCCTTCACTATTGACTTTCCAAATGTGGACTGCTAGTGTTTCTGCTTGACGGAAAATAGAGATCGGACTGGTCACACTGAAGAGGTTCCAGTTACTCCAATCCAAGGCTGGGGCAGACTGACCAGCTGTATAAATCAAGGCCGCTGCTTCCCCAAAAATCCGTCCAGAAGCTAGTACAACACCCGTAATGATACTTGGTAAGGCTTCTGGTACCACCACGTGAATCACGGTTTCCCAACGAGAGATTCCAAGCGCAAGTCCAGCTTCTCTTTGTGTATGGTGGACGTTTTGCAAACTATCTTCAATGTTCCGCGTCATCTGTGGCAGGTTAAAGACCGTCAAGGCCAAGGCTCCAGAAATAATCGAGAAGCCATATTGGAACTGCACTACAAAGACCAAATAACCAAAGAGACCAACCACGACCGATGGGAGGGAAGACAAGATCTCAATACAGGTCCGGACCAAATTGGTCAATGGCCCCTTCTTGGCATACTCTGACAAGTAGATCCCTGCCCCCAAAGAAAGTGGGAAGGAAATAATCAAGGTAATGACTAAGAGGAAGAAGGAATTATAAAGCTGAATCCCAATCCCTCCACCTGCTTGGTAAGAAGAGGATTTGCTGGTCAAGAAGGTCCAAGACACATGCGGCAACCCTCTAACCAAGATATAGAGAATCAAAGAAGCAAGAATCGTAACAATAATTCCAGCAATTGCATAGAGAATCCCTGTCGCTATCTTATCTATTTTTTTAGCGTGCATAGTTCTTCTTACCTCTTTCTTTCGTGATCAATTTGATAACGCTGTTGAATGCTAAGCTCATCAGCAAGAGCACCAAGGCAAGTGACCAGAGAACGTTGTTGTTAACTGTTCCCATAACCGTATTTCCGATACCCATGGTCAAAATGGAAGTCAAGGTGGAAGCTGGAGTTGTTAAAGATGTTGGAACAACTGCTGAGTTTCCGACTACCATCTGAATAGCCAAGGCTTCCCCGAAGGCACGCGCCATCCCAAAGACAACCGCCGTAAAAATACCTGAGCGAGCGGCCTTTAAGGTAACATGCCAGATGGTTTGCCAGCGAGTAGCTCCCATAGCCATACTCGCTTCCCGATAGTGACGAGGTACTGCTCGTAAGCTATCTGTTGTCATGAAAGTCACAGTTGGAAGAATCATGACAAAGAGGACAAAGACCCCTGACAAGATCCCAAATCCTGTTCCACCAAAGATGGAACGAACAAATGGAACCACTACTTGCAAACCAATAAATCCATATACAACGGAAGGAATCCCTACCAACAATTCAATGGCTGGTTGTAAGAGACGAGATCCCTTAGGAGATACTTCTGTCATAAAGACTGCTGCACCAATGGCAAAAGGTGTCGCCACCAAAGCAGACAAGAGGGTTACAATGAAGGAACCCAAGATCATTGGCAAAGCCCCAAATTCTTTCCCTGACGGATTCCATGTGGATCCGAAAAGGAAACTAAAGACATTGACCTTGTTGACAAAGAAGGTCGATAATCCCTTTTGAGCTACAAAAATCAAAATCAAAGCTACAACAAAGACAATCAAACTCATACAACAGAAGGTAATGGTTTTACCAAACTTTTCCAAACGAGAATTATTGGACTTTGCGAGCATTTTTTTTGCTACTTCGTTCATGTTTTACCTAATTCTTCTTATTTCTTCGTAATGTTACCGTCAAGATCACGGCTGACTTTCATATCATTGATTGGGATATAGCCCATCTTACCAACGATTTCCTGCTGGACCTCATCTGTCATCATATAATCCAAGAATTTCTTGGCCAATTTACTTGGCTCTCCCTTGGTATACATGTGTTCGTAGGACCAAATTGGCCAGTTATTATTCACCACGTTTTCCTTAGTTGGTTCATAGCCATTTAGCTTCATGGTTTTGACACTATCATCCACGTAGGTAAAAGCCAAATAAGAAATGGCACCTGGAGTCTGGGAAACAATGTTTTTCACCATTCCATTGGAATCCTGTTCCTGAGCCTGTTTAGGATCTTTCCCATTCATGATGATGTCATCGAATACGGCACGGCTACCGGATCCTACTGCCCGGTTCACAATGGTAATTTCAAGATCCTCACCCCCCAATTGCTTCCAGTTGGTATATTCACCAGTAAAAATCTTACGCAATTGTTCAGTTGTCAAATCGTCTACGGAAATATTCTTATTGGCAATGATGGCTGTTCCTGCTACTGCCACTTGATGGTCTACCAAGCTAGAAGCATCTATTCCATCTTTTTCCTCTGCAAAGAGGTCACTATTTCCAATATCCACAGCTCCCGATTGGACCTGAGAAAGACCTGTACCAGATCCGCCTCCTTGGACATTAACAATCTTACCGGGATGTTCTTCCACATAACGATCTACCACCCCTTCAACGAGCGGTTGTAGGGCTGTCGATCCAACAGCTGTAATCGCTTCTCCACGGTCAATCCAAGATGCACAGGCAGATAGAGAAGCTGCGAGTGCTACTGTTGCTAGCCCAAGGACTAGCTTTTTGCATTTATTCAATGTAAGTCTCCTTGAATCAAAATCAAATATCGTTTAAATGTTATCTCTAAACACTTGGTCATCTTCTAGTATTCTAGCAAGAACCACTCTATTTCCACTATAACATAGAAAGACTGCATTTCCTAATAATTTATCTAAATCTCAAGCCTTTTGGAAAGAAATTTTTTAACGTTCGTCCCGTTACTTTTGCAAAGCCCAAACCATTGCCTCCAACCAGGACCTGATACCATCCATTTGCGTAATCTTGCTCCAACTGAATGGTCTCTCCAGCCACGTACTTACTAAAGTCTGGATCCGACAAGCTGACTGATTTCTTCACTTGATCTGGTTTCAGAGCTAGGCCCAAAGCAAAACTAGGTTCAAAGCGATTCTTCTTAAAGGTTCCAAGGTGCAAGCCATTGCGAGCAATCTTGACCTTTTTCAAATCAGGAAGTCCAGAAGGCAAGAGATAAAGCTGATCTCCAAAACATTGGTAGAGACCCTCCAAGTCGATGGCTAAGCAGTCCTTGGCAAAAGCTTGCCACAACTTCTTCTGCTCAGCCGTTAGATTGGAACGTCCTTCCTTGATCTTCTTAACTTCAGGCTCTCCGTGATAAAGGAATTTAGCAACAAATTGCCCTTCACCCTTGAAATGATGAGGATACATACGAGCTGTTTCAGGATGTCCGATCCCTTCTACCATACCATTGATTTTTTCAATCGGTAGCAACTCTAGCTCATATTCTTCTAATAGCCAAGAGACAATCTCTTCGTTCTCTTCCGGGGCCCAGGTACAAGTCGAATAAACTAGCTGTCCCCCTGGTGCCAGCATCTTGATAGCATCTGTTAAGATTTCTCTTTGAAGACTTGCGCATTGAGCTGGATAATCTGGGTTCCAGTAGTCCATGGCATCTGGCTGCTTCCGGAACATTCCTTCACCAGAACACGGAGCATCCAAAACAATCAGATCAAAATAGGCTGGAAAAACCTTTGCCAAACGTTCGGCTGATTCATTGGTCACCACGACGTTACGAGCACCAAAGCGTTCAACATTCTCGACCAGAATCTTGGAGCGTCCCTTGTGAATTTCATTAGAAATAAGGAGGCCTTGATTGCCTAAATAAGAGAGCAAGTGAGTCGTCTTTCCACCAGGGGCTGCCGCAAGATCCAAGACCTTCATACCCGGACTGGGATGCGCTACTTGAGCCACCATTTGGGCAGCGGGTTCTTGCGAGTAGACCAAACCTGTGACATGGGCGATGGATTTCCCCGATACCTTGCCATAGTAACTCCAAGGCATGCCTGGAATGGGCTCATCGCCTCTGATTTGCACTGCCTTTAATGGATTAGTTCGATAGGCAGAAACGGCTGGTTCATCAAAGGTTTGAAAGAAGGCTTCAGCCTCTTCTCCAAGTAATTGGGTATACTTTTCTTTAAATCCTTGAGGAAAGGTCATGCGTTTTTTCCTTTCGTCAAAAAAGGTTGAATCTCATCTAGCTTACAAGTCGGCACCATCATAATAGGCTCCAAGGTCTCATAGTTGGGGTCTTTCCCTTCCAAGGTCAAGACCGAGTAGCCTAGACACTCGCCCATAATGGCTGCAGCGGCATAATCCCAAGGCCAGATGTAGCTAAAGTAGCCTAAAATGCCACCAGATAGGATCTTGGTAAAGCTGATACCAGCGCTCCCATAGACCCGAATCCCCAAGCACTCTGCTCCCAGATCCGCCATGCCCCAAGCGTTGGTCTTGAGCATGCCAACATTGGAAGCCACTAATAAGTCCCCAAGAGGCCGATTTTGAAATGGTTTCAGTTCTTTGTCATTACAAAAGACTCCAAAATCCTTTCCACCAAAAAAGAGATGGTCGCGCATGACATCATAGATCAAGCCAAACTGGCCAATCCCTTCTTCAAAATAGGCAACCATAACAGCAAAATCTTCTTTTTGGGTCACAAAATTATTGGTGCCATCAATGGGATCAATCACCCATACCTTGCCGGACTGAATAGGAGCACGAAGTTCATCTTCTTCAGCAAAAATTTGGTCTTCAGGATAAGCTTTCAAAATCTTACCAACCAGGGTTGCTTGCACTTCCTGGTCCATCTGCGTCACCAAATCCGTCGGATTTGTTTTGACAGTAATCGCTAGCTGGTCATGTAAGTGTTCTCTTAGATAGCTTCCTGCTTCTTTGACAATGGTCTTAGCAAATTCTAATTTATTGATCAATCGAAAACCATCCTTCCCCTTTTTCTTTCGCAACTTTGGTTGCGCGGTAAAATGAGTAGCCACTGACCTCTTCAAATTCCTTGCCCAGACGCTTTTCTTCGCCAATACTTGGGACAACTTTCTTAAAGGCCTTATAGGCTTCTAGGTAGATGCGGGCATCTGCCTTTTGTTCATAGGCTTGTTCAACCTGATTAAAAAAAGAAAGCACCGAAGCAAGCTCTTCAGTGCTCCACGATAAATCGAGTGGGTAACTATAATTCTTATTCATATTAATGGATCTCCGCTCTTAATGTAGCAGATCTTAACTCTTCCTTACGATATCCACGAGGGAGAAATGCGCGGATTTCATCCTCATTGAAACCAATTTGCATCCGTTTCTTGTCTAGAATAATTGGGCGACGCAAAAGACTAGGATTTTCCTCAATGAGCTTAATCAAAGCAGAAATCGATAAATCCTCTACATCAACATTTAACTTCTGAAAAATTTTAGAACGAGTTGAAATAATATCGTCTGTACCGTTCTCAGTTAGAGCTAAAATATTACGCAACTCCTCCGTTGTTAGAGGACTCGTCATAATATTGTGTTCCTTAAAAGGAACCTCATGTTTTTCTAACCAAGCCCGGGCCTTCCGACAGGATGTACAACTCGGAGACAAAAATAATGTAATCATGTTCTTCTCTTCTTTTTTTGGACACACTTAGCTAACTCTATTATACAAAATTATTCGGTGCTTGCATAGTGATTTTTGAATTTAGACAAAGAAAATTCTCCCCTTAAGGGAGAATTTCTAACAAAAGTTATCTGGTCCATTGACGAGCTATGATCTCATCCTGACGCAGTTGCTCCACAAGCGCCCATCTGCTGCGGCTGATGAAGTATTGGCGGCTGGTATTTAATGACCAATTC
>CADFQU010000015.1 GCA_902836505.1 Streptococcaceae bacterium | reverse complement strand
ATATGGCACGTGCCTTTTTACGCGACGCCCAGTTGATCCTCTTGGATGATTCTTTATCCGCAGTAGATGAAAAGACGGAACAGGCTATTATTGCAACTATTCAAAAAGAGCGACAAGGAAAGACAACCTTGATTGTCTCTCACCGTCTATCAGCTGTCCATCAGGCGGATTGGATCCTTGTCTTAGATCAAGGACGAATTGTGGAAGAAGGAACAGCTAGTGATTTACTGGCTCAAGAAGGTTGGTATTATGAACAATACCAACGGCAGCAAAGACAGGAAGGAGAATAAGATGGGTATTTTAAAACGATTATTACAAAAACTATCCCTTTTTCCTGGTATTTTCGGGCTTGGTTTCATCTGTCTTTTGCTGGCAACGATTTTATCAGATCTATCGCCATTTATCCTTCAAAAGATGATTGATGGTCCCTTGACAGCTTTGAGTCAGGGAGGAGAGTTAGGAGCACTCTATCCTATGGGGGTCCTCTATCTGATTGTTTTGGCAGTGGGGCAGATCATCAGTTATATAGGCAATCGGGTTTTGATTCATGGAGGCAATAAGGTAACTGCTCAGCTACGAGACCAAGCCTTCCTCGTGATGCAGCAACTACCAATTTCCTACTTTGATGATAAGCCAGCAGGGAAAATTGCAACCCGCATTGTTAATGATACAGAGACCTTACGGACCCAATTTTATAATTCCTGTATGTATTTAGTGATTCATTTGATGCGTTTTTTCTTTATCATGGGGGTTATATTTTATATTAATCCTATGATGGGTCTTCTCTTATGCTTGATTTTTCCTATTTTTTACGGGATTCAGTCCTTGTATAAGCATATGACAGACAAGCCTATGAAAGACTTTTTTGACTCCAGAAGTGAGATCAATACCCAGGTTAATGAACTGCTTCATGGGGCTAGTATGATCCAACTCTACGGACAAGAAGAGCGCGTGATTGATGAGTTTGAACAAACGACAGAGAAGATGACCATGGCCAATGATCGTCTAGTTTTAGCAGACTCCATTGCTTCTTGGACCCTGACAGAATTCTTGAAATACATCGTCATTGCAGGAATATTAACTATTGCAGGCCTATCCTACCTTGGTGGGGATTTGGGGATGACTGCTGGTTTCTTGTTTATCAATCTCAATTATGTTATTCAGCTTTTTGATCTTATGGCCAATTTGATTCGTCGTCTTCCGGATATCCGACGCTCTCTGGAAACAGGGCAGCGTGTCTTGACTTTCCTAGATGAAAAGACTGAGGCAGATACAACAGAAGAGATCCAAATAGACCGGGCAACTGTGGAGTTTGATCAAGTCACTTTTGCCTATGAAGAAGGCAAGCCAGTTCTTAAGGACATTTCCATCCAAGCTCATCCGGGTCAAACCCTTGCCTTGGTTGGCCATACTGGTTCGGGTAAATCCTCTATTATGAACTTGCTTTATCGTTTCTATGATCCGCAGGAGGGAGAAATTCGGATCGACGGTCAGAACATTCGCCATTTCTCTAGAGAGAGTCTTCGGTCCCACATGGGAATTGTCTTACAGGATCCTTATCTGTTCTCAGGGACCATTGCTAGCAATGTGGCCATGAGTCAAACAGCTATCGATCATGATCGCGTCTTGGATGCTCTAAAACAGGTCGGTGCCCTGCCTATGATCCAGAAATTAGAAAAGGGAATTGACCATCCAGTGGTTGAAAAGGGCTCCGCCTTCTCAAGTGGCGAGCGCCAGTTGATTTCCTTTGCGCGGACGCTCTATATGAATCCGCAAATTCTGATTCTGGACGAAGCGGCCTCCCACATTGATACGGAGACAGAGGAGATCATTCAGAAGGCTATGGCAGTCTTACAGAAAGGCCGGACGACCTTTATCATTGCCCACCGCTTATCGACTATTCAAGATGCGGATCAGATCTTGGTTCTATCAGAAGGGCGCATTGTCGAACGTGGGCAACATGCAGACTTAATTGCCCATGGTGGCATTTATGCCCAGATGCATGCCATCCAACAAAAGGTTGAATAAGGATGGCTATGAATGTCAGTCTTCAAATAGTAAAAGTAGCGTGTATTCTAGTATATACGCTATTTTTATGCTATAATTGAAATGATAGTGAGGTGATCCAAGATGTATATTGAAATGGTTGATGAGACCGGTCAAGTCTCTCAAGAAATAATCAAACAAACCCAGGAAATTTTAGAATTTGCTGCAAAAAAATTGGGCAAAGAAGACAAGGAAATGGCAGTGACCTTTGTAACCAACGAACGCAGCCATGAATTGAACTTGGAATACCGTGATACGGATCGCCCAACGGATGTAATTAGTCTGGAATACAAACCAGAGATGGATATTGCTTTTTCAGAAGAAGATTTAGAAGACCATCCAGAATTAGCAGAAATGATGGCAGAGTTTGATACCTATATTGGAGAGCTCTTTATTTCTGTAGATAAGGCTCGTGAGCAGGCAGCTGAGTATGGTCATAGCTTTGAGCGCGAGATGGGCTTTTTAGTAGTGCATGGCTTCCTTCATATCAACGGTTATGATCACTATACTCCGGAAGAAGAGAAGGAAATGTTTGGCTTACAGGAAGAGATTTTGACGGCCTATGGACTCACAAGACAATAAACGAAAATGGAAAAATCGAGAACTGATTGCCAGTCTTGAATTTGCTTTAACAGGGATTTTCACAGCCTTTAAAGAAGAACGAAATATGCGTAAGCATGCACTTTCAGCTATCTTAGCGATTGTTGCAGGCTTCCTTTTTGGCATTTCAGCAACAGAGTGGCTCTTTCTACTCTTAAGTGTTTCTTTGGTCATTGCCTTTGAAATCATGAATTCTGCTATTGAAAATGTAGTGGATTTGGCGAGCGATTACCATTTCTCCATGCTGGCAAAGAATGCCAAGGATATGGCGGCAGGAGCAGTTCTCGTTATTTCGGGCTTTGCCTTGGTGACAGGTCTCATGATATTTGTGCCCAAATTATGGGCTCTAGTATTTGGATAAGGGGGATATTTCCCTCATGAAAGGAAACTATGACATTTAAATCAGGCTTTGTAGCTATTTTAGGACGTCCCAATGTTGGGAAGTCAACTTTTTTGAACCACGTCATGGGTCAAAAAATTGCCATAATGAGTGATAATGCGCAGACAACGCGCAACAATATTATGGGAATCTACACTACCGATAAGGAACAAATCGTCTTTATCGATACGCCAGGGATTCATAAACCTAAGACAGCCCTTGGAGACTTCATGGTAGAGTCTGCCTATAGTACCCTTCGGGAAGTCGATACGGTTCTCTTTATGGTGCCAGCAGATGAACCACGTGGGAAGGGTGACGATATGATTATCGAACGCCTCAAAGCAGCCAAGGTGCCAGTCATTCTTGTGGTGAATAAGATCGACAAGGTACACCCAGACCAACTTTTGGCTCAAATCGATTATTTCCGTAATCAGATGGATTTTAAGGAAATTGTACCGATTTCAGCTCTACAAGGAAATAATGTTTCGCGTTTGATTGATATTTTGAGCGAAAACTTAGAAGAAGGTTTCCAATATTTCCCTGCTGATCAGATTACGGACCATCCAGAGCGTTTCTTGGTTTCTGAAATGATTCGGGAAAAGGTCTTGCACTTGACGAGGGAAGAAATTCCCCATTCTGTTGCAGTAGTCGTGGATTCCATGAAGCGGGATGAGGAGACAGATAAAGTCCATATCCGTGCGACCATCATGGTGGAACGTGATAGCCAAAAAGGGATTATCATCGGAAAAGGCGGTGCCATGCTCAAGAAGATTGGAACCCTTGCGCGTAAGGATATTGAACTGATGCTAGGGGACAAAGTCTTCCTAGAAACCTGGGTCAAGGTTAAGAAAAATTGGCGGGATAAGAAATTAGACCTTGCCGATTTCGGATACAACGAAAAAGAATATTAAGAAGAGGTGGGCAGAAGCCTGCTTCTTGTTTTTGAAAGGAGTTCTATGCCCGAGTTACCAGAAGTTGAGACCGTCCGACGTGGTCTTGAGAAATTAATTCTAGGGAAAACCATCCAATCCGTGGAAGTAAAGTATCCTAAGATGATTCAGACAGATCTGGATGCTTTTCGTCAAGATCTTCCAGGTCAAGAGATTCGATCCATGGGGCGTCGTGGGAAATACCTCTTGTTTCATCTGACGGATTTGGTTTTGATCTCGCATTTGCGGATGGAAGGCAAGTATTTCTTTTATCCAGACGAAGTCCCTTTTCGCAAGCACGCCCATGTCTTCTTTCACTTTACAGATGGCAGCACCCTGGTCTATGAAGATGTTCGCAAGTTTGGGACCATGGAAGTCCTAGTGCCTGAGCTTGTGGACAGCTATTTTGTGAATAAAAAAATTGGTCCAGAGCCGACAGAAGCGGAATTTAAAGGATCAGTCTTCCAAACAGCTCTTAGTAAATCAAAGAAACCCATTAAATCAGCTCTTTTGGATCAAAAATTGGTGGCTGGTCTGGGTAATATCTATGTGGATGAGGTGCTCTATCGAGCCAAGGTTCATCCAGCCCGTTTGGGGCAAAGCTTGACTGCTACAGAAGCTAGAGCCATTCGCAAAGAAACAATTGCCGTATTAGCTCAGGCTGTCGAAAAAGGTGGCTCCACCATTCGTTCCTACAGCAATGCCTTCGGAGAGGATGGCACCATGCAGGAACAACACCAGGTCTATGGGAAAACAGGCCAGCCTTGTTTGCGCTGCGGGACACCGATTGAGAAAATCCAGCTGGGAGGACGCGGAACCCATTTTTGCCCCCACTGCCAAAAGGAGAACTAGATGGCGAGAATCATCGGATTAACAGGAGGAATTGCTTCAGGAAAGTCCACTGTGACCTCCTATTTGAGAGAAAAAGGCTATTCTGTCATTGATGCTGATCGTGTGGTTCATGATTTACAGGCACCAGGTGGAGAACTTTATCAAGCTTTAGTCGAGCATTTTGGGACTGAAATCCTCCTAGATACTGGAGATTTGAATCGTCCTGCCCTGGCTGAACGCATTTTTTCAAGCCAGAATGAGATCGCCTGGTCCAACCAGGTACAAGGCGAAATGATTCGCAAAGCCCTGGCGCGAGAACGGGATCGGTTAATTGAAGCAGAAGACCTCTTTTTCATGGATATCCCCTTGTTAATCGAGCAGGGATATCTGGACTGGTTTGACCAAGTCTGGCTGGTCTATGTGACGGAGGATACTCAGTTAGAACGTTTGATGGCAAGAAATGCTTTGACAGAGGTCCAGGCGCGCGATCGTTTGGCAGCCCAGATGCCTCTAGATGAGAAAAAAGCTCTTGTCGATCTCGTGATCAATAACAATAGCCAGCGTGATCACCTCTATCAGGAAATCGATCGTGCTTTAGAACAAATAGAAAGAAGATGATCCAATTTCACTGGAAATCAATTGGCGTAAAAATCTTTTTATTGCCTGGATTGGCTGCTTTTTCGTAGGTGCTAGTCTTTCGTTAGTGGTTCCCTTTATGGCTCTCTTTGTGGAGGAGTTGGGGGTGAAAGGTCCGGCAGTTCCTTTTTATGCTGGGATTGCAGTCGCCTCCTCCTCTTTGACTTCCGCTCTAATGGCCCCAATCTGGGGGAGTTTGGCGGACCGTTATGGTCGGAAACCCATGATGTTGAGAGCCTCGATTGCCATGACCTTGACCATGGGAGGAATTGCTTTTGTCCCTTCCGTCTTTTGGTTGTTACTTCTACGCTTATTAAATGGTGTCTTTTCAGGCTTTGTCCCTAACAGCACGGCTCTCATTGCCAGTCAGGTGCCAAAGAATCAATCTGGATACGCTCTAGGAACCTTATCGACGGGGACTGTTGCCGGTACCTTGATGGGCCCCTTGTTGGGGGGATTGATCGCAGAGCAATTTGGTATGAGGAATGTCTTTCTCCTCGTTGGTTTTTTCCTCTTTCTCGTCTCTGTCTTGACTTGGTGGGGCATTGAGGAAGACTACCAACAAATATCGAAAGAGAAGCACCTTTCAAGCTGGGAATTACTGGCTTCTATCCAGCATAAGGACATTTTACTGGGTCTCTTTTTGACCAGTATGACCATTCAGATGATTGGTCAGTCCATTTCTCCCATTCTTCCCCTATATGTAAGAGAGCTTGGCCAGAGCGAAAATATTATTTTTGTATCTGGGCTGATCGTATCAGCGATGGGGATTTCTAGTATCTTGACATCGGGATGGATGGGAAAGCTCGGAGATAAAATTGGCAACCATCGCCTCTTACTTTTAGCTCTTCTCTATAGTGGGATCCTCTATATCTTCTGTGCCCTTGCTCAGACCCCTTTTCAATTAGGCTTTCTTCGTTTCCTATTTGGGATTGGGACAGGAGCCTTAATGCCCGGAGTGACGGCTCTCTTAAACCGCATGACTCCCAAGGAAGGACTTTCTCGGATTTTTAGTTACAATCAACTCTTCTTTTATGTTGGGGGAGTTCTTGGTCCCATGATGGGCTCTAGTATTGCCATGCATGTCAATTACCATTGGGTATTCTATGGGACTGCTATTCTAGCCTTTATAGATTTGGCCTTCCTTTTATTCATCTTTAGAAAGTATTTGAAAGTGAGAGAAATCAGTGCGCATTAAAGTACAACTAACCTGCACGAGCTGTGGTAGTCAGAATTATTTGACAAGTAAAAATATGAAGACCCACCCTGAAAAAATTGAAGTTTTGAAGTATTGTCCCAAAGAGAGAAAAGTGACATTACATCTTGAAACGAAATGATTTTTATGGTAAAATAGATAGGATTTTAAGGAGTTTTTTAATTATGACTAAACCGTTGATTACTATTTTATTGGTACTATCTGTATTAATTATTATCGCTATCTTCATGCAACCAACTAAAAATCAATCTAGCAACGTATTCGATGCAAGCTCAAATGATTTGTTCGAACGTTCTAAAGCTCGTGGATTCGAAGCAGTGATGCAACGATTGACAGGAGTAATGATTTTCCTTTGGTTACTCATTGCGATGATTTTAATGGTATTATCCAGTAAATAAGATAGGCTTAGACATTGTCTTTGCCTATTTTTTCATCTATGAGTCGTTTGATGGTGAGATTGTCACTTGTAAAGAAATCTCTCTAAAAGAAAGTAAATAAAGGAGGCTGGCTATCCAGCGCAAGATATGAAAAGTAAAATTATTGATTATTTAAAACAGGAGGGAAAAGCTCAGGTTGATCAATTGGCACAAGCCATTGGGAGTACAGATGCCAAAGGTTTTCGTGAACTGATTAAGACCATTTCGCTAATGGAGCGACGTCGTCAATTGACCTTTGAAGAAAATGGCTTTTTAAGCCTCCTTGATGCTAAGCCAAAAGGGACCATTACCGTGAAAGGCATTTTTCATGCTCATAAAAGTGGCTTTGGTTTTGTCAGCTTAGAGGGGGAAGAAGAGGATCTCTTTATTGGACGAAATGATGTCAACCATGCCATTGATGGAGATACAGTTGAGGTTGTGATCACCAAGGTCGCCGATCGGCAAAAGGGGACTGCGGCAGAGGGGAAAATCATTGATGTCTTGGAGCATAGTCTCCAAACAGTTGTTGGGCAAATCGTTCTGGATGAAGAAAAGCCCAAGTATGCTGGCTACATCCTTTCAAAGAATCAAAAGATTAGCCAAAGGATCTACGTGAAAAAGCCAGCCCTGCAATTGGAGGGGACGGAAGTTCTCAAGGTTGCCATTGAACAGTATCCGAGTCGGAAGCACAACTACTTTGTGGCCACTGTTCAAGATGTAGTTGGGCATGTGACTGATCCTGGGATTGATGTTTTGGAAGTCCTCGAGTCCTTGGATATCGTTTCAGAATTTCCAGAAGCAGTCCTCAAAGAAGCAGAAAGCATTCCAGACAAGCCTAGTGAGAAAGATATGGAGGGACGTTTGGACCTTCGAGATGAAATCATCTTTACCATTGATGGTGCCGATGCCAAGGACTTGGATGATGCGGTTCACATTAAGCGCTTGGAAGGCGGAAATTATGAACTTGGAGTTCACATTGCGGATGTCTCATATTATGTGACCGAAGGCTCTGCCTTGGACAAGGAAGCTCTCAACCGAGCGACCTCTGTCTATGTAACAGATCGAGTTGTTCCCATGTTACCAGAGCGACTTTCCAATGGGATTTGTTCCCTAAATCCTCAAGTGGATCGCTTGACCCAATCAGCCATTATGGAGATTGACGAGCGTGGTCGGGTCCTTCGTTACCAGATTACCCAAACAGTTATTAAAACGACCTTCCGGATGACCTATAGTGATGTCAATGAGATCATTGCAGGAGACCAAGAGAAGCGTGAGGAATACCAAGCTATTGTTCCAAGTATTGAAGCTATGGTTGGCCTTCATCAGATCTTAGAAGGAATGCGGGAAAAGCGGGGAGCCCTTAACTTTGATACCAGTGAAGCTAAAATCCTGGTCAATCCCCAAGGAAAACCGGTCGACATCGTCTTGCGTCAACGGGGAATTGCAGAAAGGATGATTGAATCCTTTATGCTAATTGCCAATGAGACAGTAGCTGAGCATTTTGCCAAACGAAAACTTCCCTTCATTTACCGGGTTCACGAAGAACCTAAAGCAGAGAAGGTGCAAAAGTTTATCGATTATGCCTCTAGCTTTGGCATACCTATTTATGGGACAGCTAGTTCGATGAGTCAGGAAACCTTGCAGGATATCATGAAGAAGGTAGAAGGGGAACCTTATGCTGATGTCTTGTCCATGATGTTGCTTCGTTCCATGCAACAGGCGCGCTATTCCGAGCACAACCATGGGCACTATGGGCTAGCTGCTGAGTTCTATACTCACTTTACCAGTCCGATTCGCCGGTATCCAGACTTATTAGTCCACCGTATGGTGCGAGAGTATGGAAAAGATTCTGAAGTGGCTAGTCATTTTGAACAGGTTATTCCAGATATTGCTAGCCAATCCTCTAGTCGGGAACGCCGCGCTATTGATGCGGAGCGAGAAGTAGAAGCCATGAAGAAGGCAGAGTATATGGAGGACTATGTTGGCGGAGAGTACGATGCTCTGGTATCCAGTGTCGTCAAGTTTGGACTCTTTGTTGAACTTCCAAATACTGTAGAAGGTTTGATCCACATCACCACCTTACCTGGTTTTTATCATTTTAATGAGCGTGATTTGACCTTGCGAGGGGAAAAATCAGGCGTGACCTTCCGAGTTGGTCAAGAGATCCGAATTAGGGTTGAAAGAGCGGATAAAATGACTGGAGAAATCGATTTTTCTTATATCCCAAGTGAGCTGGATCTGATTGAAAAAGGCCATAAAGCTTCTGGGCGTAAGGAAGGAGGTCCATCCTCTAAACGCCGTCCTTCCAAGAAAGAAGGAGAGCGAAAGCAAGGAGGCTTTAGAGATAACAAGCGCAAGCATTCTCCAAAAGACAAGAAGAAAAAGAGTAAGAAACCTTTTTACAAAGAAGTAGCAAAGAAAGGAGTCAAGCATGGCAAAGGGCGAGGGAAAGGTCGTCGCACAAAATAAAAAGGCACACCATGACTATACAATTGTAGACACGCTAGAAGCAGGAATGGTTCTGACAGGAACTGAAATAAAAAGTGTGCGAGCAGCTCGTATCAATTTGAAAGATGGGTTTGCCCAAGTGAAAAATGGGGAAGTTTGGTTGAGCAATGTTCATATCGCTCCTTATGAAGAAGGCAATATCTGGAACCAAGATCCAGAGCGCCGTCGCAAACTTCTTCTTCATAAAAAACAAATCCAGAAATTAGAGCAAGAAACCAAAGGAACAGGGATGACGCTGGTCCCACTTAAAGTCTACATTAAAGACGGCTATGCCAAGCTCTTACTGGGCTTAGCAAAAGGAAAGCACGATTATGACAAACGTGAATCCATCAAACGGCGGGAACAAAATCGCGATATTGCTCGTGTGATGAAACAATACAATACACGTTAAAACAAGAAATAGGAACAGCTGAAGCAAAGGCTTAAAACTGTTCCTATTTTTAATGATCTTTTTTTGAAACCGCTTGCATTTCTATCTGGATAAGGGTATACTGAAGGTAGCGTTGGTATAGTTGTTTTTCGTCGGCTTGAAAATTTTTTCTAGCCTCTTTTGTAGTCATAAAGGAGATCGACTATGAGAAAACTACTGGTCAAACTAATGATTGCTTTCATGGCCTTTGCCTTGATTCCAGTTCAAGTTGCTCAGGCTTGCTCAGCCATCATTGTTGGGAAGGAGCTAACGACAGATGGTTCCATGCTCTTCGGGCGGACTGAAGACTATCCTTATGCTCCCGATGGTGGTCGCCACAATAAAACTTACGAAGTGGTACCTGCCAAGGACTATAAGGATGGGGATATGTTGGAGGATGAATCCAACGGCTTTGCTTATCCGCACTTGAGTCATGAAATGAAATATACCGCAACTTATGATGCGGCGCATGGAGATGGTTCCAACGGGAACTTCGGAGCACACGGTTTTAACGAAGCGGGTGTTTCCATGACCTCTACCGTATCTGCAACCCCACACGATAAAATTTTGAAAGCAGATCCACTGGTGAAAAACGGCTTGGCTGAGGCTGCTATGGTAGACTTGGTTCTTCCACGTGTCAAAACAGCTCGTGAAGGAATTGAGTTGGTTGCCAAGGTACTTGATGAAAAAGGATCTGCCGAAGGAAACATTATTGTTGTAGCAGATAAAAATGAACTCTGGTACATGGAAATCCTATCTGGACACCAATATGTAGCCATTAAATTCCCTCAAGACCGCTATGCCATCTTTGCCAATACCTACTATCTAGGAAATGTGGATTTCAAGGACAAGGACAACGTCATTGCTTCAAAAGATGTGGAAGCAGTTGCTAAAAAGGCAGACCACTACAAGACTGATAAAGATGGTAACTTCCATATTGCAGACTCATATGGTCCAGATGAATATACCGAACGCAACCGCTCACGGACCTATGCAGGGATTACCTTGATGGATCCGAAGGCGGACGTTAAATATGATGATAAGCACTTTGACCTCTTGCGCAAACCAACGGAT
>CADFQU010000014.1 GCA_902836505.1 Streptococcaceae bacterium | reverse complement strand
ACCAAGCTATCTTTGGATGCAGCGAAGCGAGAGATTATGGATACCAAGGAAATCATTCAAAAAATGACTGGTGTCCAAACCATGATTACCCGTCCTCCATATGGTTCTATCAATAGTGCTATTCAATATGCTGTTGACCAGGCTTTCATCATGTGGGATGTAGATACCCTGGATTGGAAGAGTCACAACACCAATGCTATTCTTTCAGAGATTAAAAAGCAGGTTAAGCCAGGATCAATCATCCTCATGCATGATATTCACCAAACTTCCATCAATGCTCTTCCAGCTGTGATTGAGTATTTGCAGTCTCAAGGCTACAATTTAGTGACTATAGATGAACTCTTGGATCATCAAGTTGAAAGCCATCGCTTGTACTACAGTAAAAACTAAGAAAAAATCGTTCGTAAGACTACTAACGATTTTCTTATTCTTCTCCTATATAGAGTTGTGCCCCCTTAAGAATCAGGGGAAGAACGGGGGTTAATTTTTTCAAACTTTTTAATTCTTCTGGATGGCTAACCAAGGTGATGACATAGCCTTCTTTGCCCATGCGTCCGGTACGCCCAGAACGGTGGATGTAGGTTTCGGTATCTCGAGGGACTTCATAGTTGACGACGCATTCTAGAGAGTCAATATCAATTCCTCGTGCCACCAAATCGGTTGCAAGAAGGAGTGTCAGCTGGTGGTTCTTAAAGCGTTCCAGAATGACTTTACGGAACTTGACATTAACGTCACTAGCAAGTGAGACGGCGCTAACTTCCCGGTATTGGAGTTTTTCTTCGGCGCTTCCTAGGTCTGACAAGCTGTTGAAGAAAACGAGGCCACGAAAGTCTTCGACATTGGAGAGTTTTCTGAGGAGTTCAACCTTTTCTCGCTTATCCACTTCCATATAGAAGTGCTGGATATTGTCCAAGTTTTGTCCTTCCACTTGAATGGTTAGAGTATTGGGTTCGATTTGTTCTGGATCAAACTTGGTCGTTGCACTCATATAGATAAATTGATGATCTCGTGGCGCGTAGTGGCAAATCTTATCGACAAAGTGATACTGAGAGTCGCTAAAGAGTTGGTCAAATTCATCCAGGATGATGGTATCGACATTCATCATCTTGATTTTCTTTAACTTGATCAATTCAAAAATACGGCCAGGAGTTCCAATGAGAATTTCGGGTCCCTTTTTGAGGCGTTCGATTTGCCGTTTTTGACTAGAACCTGAAAGGAAGAGTTGGGCACTGAGTCCAAGAGGTTCTGCCCATTGTTTGGCAACATCAAAGATCTGTCCGGCCAATTCTGTATTGGGTGATAGGATCAACAATTGTTGTGCTTTTTTAGGTTTTAGCTTGAGGAGACTAGGGAAGAGATAGGCTAGGGTCTTTCCGGTTCCTGTCGGGCTGACTCCAAGCACGTTCTCCCCTTGGGTGATCGGCTCGAAGAGGCGTTCTTGGATTTCAGTAAGTTGCTCAAAGCCGAGGCTTTTGAGTTGCTCTTGCCAGAGCAGTGGAAATGCTAGTGTCATATTAGTTTTCGTCCTTAAAGTGTATTCCAGCATCTTGGCGCATAGCGTAGAGGGCTTGGTGGACCATCTGTCCAGTTTGGAGCCAAGTCTGGTAAAGAGTCTGGTTGCCTTCTGTCATCATGCTAGCAAAGGCCTGGGCTTCTTCTAGCATGTTATGAGAGGCAGAAGTGATTGGAAGCTGGTAGCTGTTTCCAGAATGGTCTTGAAAAACAGCCTCGCTAACGGCTTCGATCCCACTAATGAAGAGGGTGCCGTCTGTCGTGTAGATCTCCGCAGGAAGATTGCTGGTTACATCTTTGCCGGCTTGAATGCCAATGACAAAGTCAGAATACACCAAGCTACCATGTCCGTTCAAATCGATCGAATTAGGCAATTGTCGCGCCCGATAGGTTACTGATTCAGGTTGACCAAAGAGGCAAATTGAAAAGTAGAGAGGATAGACACCCAAATCCATAAGTGCTCCACCTGCAAATTGATCGGAAAAAATATTGGGAATATTCCCTTTTAAGAACTCAGGCATTTTAGAAGAGTATTTGGCATAGGTCATGTGGCCACCTAAAATGGTTTTGTCTTTGAGAAAGTCTTGGATGGTCGCAAAGGCTTTTTCATGATAGTTGCGAGCAGCTTCAAAGAGATAGACCTGGTGTTCATTAGCTAATTTGACCAGTTCTTTCCATTCCTTGGGAGTGGTGACGGCCGGTTTTTCAAGGATGACATGTTTCTTAGCCAAGAGGGCTAATTTAGCCTGAGGATAATGAAGCGAATTGGGACTAGCAATGTAGATAACATCCAGGTCACTATCTAAAAAGGCAATCAGGTCATCATAGAGAGCCACTTGTCCATAGGGTTGAGAGAAGCTACAAGCTTTCTCCAAGGTCCGTGAATAGACCGCACTTAACTTATATCGGGCAGTTTTGTTAGCTGCATCTAAGAAAGAGTGGGAAATGGCACTGGTGCCGATGATACCGAGTTTTAGCATGGCAGCTCCTTTCAATCAGGTATTTACTGGTTTCATTATATCATGTTTCATCCTAAAAAGATGGAATGGGCCTTTCTAATTGGGATGGAGGATAGGAGGGAAGGTCTTCTTGGAAGGTTGATGAAAATCCTTAGAAAAAAGGTTTAAGTCGTGGTCAAGAGACCGCTTTTGTGATAGAATAAATAGGATTATAGAAAATGGAGAAGATGATGCGAAACAGACCAATTATTATCGGTGTAACAGGTGGTTCTGGTGGGGGGAAAACCAGTGTTTCTCGTGCAATTTTATCCCACTTCCCAGATGAAAAGATTGCTATGATTGAACACGACTCTTATTATAAGGATCAAAGTCATTTAACCTTTGAAGAGCGGATTCAGACCAACTACGACCATCCCTTTGCCTTTGATACCGATCTCATGATCGAGCAAATCAATGAGTTGTTGGCTGGCCGTCCAGTGGATATCCCAACTTACGACTACGCAGCGCATACGCGTAGCGCTAAGACTTATCGCCAGGAGCCTCAGGATGTCTTTATCGTTGAGGGGATTTTGGTCTTGGAGGACAAGCGTCTTCGTGACTTGATGGATATCAAGATTTTCGTTGATACCGATGATGATGTGCGGATCATTCGCCGGATTAAGCGGGATATGGAAGAGCGTGGTCGGAGTTTGGACAGTGTCATCGATCAGTACTTAGGAGTGGTGAAACCGATGTACCACCAGTTCATCGAGCCAACCAAGCGCTATGCGGATGTGATCATTCCAGAAGGTGTGACCAATACCGTAGCCATTGATTTGATTACGACCAAGATTGAAAAGATCTTGAGCGAATCACGTGAAGGATAAAAATAATAAGTGATGAGAGGTTAGAAAGTAGTGTTCCAGCCTCTTTTCCATGACAAATAGGGAGAAAAATGAAAAAGTTAAGAAGGGAGTTTCACTCCAGAAGTAAGGCCTTTGCCTGCCTACTGACCATGTGTGCAGGCTTTTCAGATGCCTACACCTTTATCGAAAGAGGAGGGACCTTAACGGCGGGCCAAACTGGGAACGTTGTCTTTCTATCCGTTGGTTTAATTGGCCATGAAATCGCGGATGTGGAGGTCAAACTAGCAACCATGTTGGCCTTTATGATCGGGATTTTCTTGATGACCGTCTTTCAACGCTTCTTTAGTCATTCCGTTTGGCGACTCAGTACCTTGGTGCCCATGGTTTTGACGACCTTAGTGGCAGGATTTCTTCCCAAAGAAGTGCCCAATGTCTATATTGTGCCATTCTTTGGGCTGAGCTTGGGGATTGTAGCCATTTCCTTTGGAGAAGTAGATGGTTACACCTACAACTATTCCTTTATGACAGGGAATCTCAAGAAGACCATGGTCGCTTACGGGAATTTTGTACAGGATCGAAAGATAGAGTTTTTCTGGGAATCTCTCTTTATGACTTCCTTGATTGGAAGTTTTGTGGGTGGAGCTATTCTATCTACCTTCCTCATCCAATATTACGGACTTCGGACCATCTGGTTTGTTTCCCTTGTTCTAATCATTTTTCTCTCTTATCGTGCGATTCAATATGTTCGAAGGGATATCTAGTCACATTCAAATAGTTTGATCAATCGAGGCTGGGACAAAAGTCCTAGCCTCTAAATTTTCTTTTGATTATCGAGCAAGACGCAGTGGTTGAGTGGGCTCTACTACGCTGATTTCATCAGCTTTTACAGCCCTACTCAACTGTGCGGAGGTGGGACGACGAAATCGAATTCTAACGAATTACCGATTTCTGTCCCACTCTCTTTTAATTCCTTTTAATCCATGTATTCTACCCTAGCAAACTGTCCATCGATTTGACTCTGGTAACTTTCATAAACAGAAAGAGGAATTCGTAAGCAGGCATGAGCCACTTGGCCAACGAAAGGTAGATTACTAAGAAGAACTACTTTTCTTCCAGCCTCCTTCTCTATTCTCAGACGTTCAATGATTTGTAGAATCCTTCTAGGTTCGTCTGGAGATCCTCGATCAACCAACAAGGTCCAATCACTCCAGTCTAATGCCTCGTCCTCTCCACAAATGGAACTAAAGAAGGTCACTCCTTCTCCAACATGACCAAATCCAGCTGTCAAATCCAAAGGGTGAAACTTTAAAGAATGATTTATTCGGAGCTTTTCTTGACTCTCGTATAAGTAGATATTATACAAAAACTGGAGATAGAAAGGATCCATTCGACTCAGGTCACTTACTTCTTCCATTTCGAAGCCTCTATGGAAAGCCTCTAAGATTGATGAGAAACGATAGGGCATCCGTTTAGCAATCCGTTGAATCAATTCATCGTCCGAAACATCCTTTAGAATATTCTTAGGCCATTGGTCCGAACCAAAATTGTCAACAGCTTGCTGATAGGCTTCTTCTAGACTAGTCCCAAATCCATAGAGAGCACCGATTGAGTTAATCTGAGTATTGAGGACCCTTGAAATTTTCTCTATTGGAAAGACAGGGAGTTTAAACAAAATTCGGTCAAGACTCGGTTCAAACAAGGCTGTTAATCCCTTCATTGTTGGATGGGGAAGGTCTAAGAGATGATCCCCCAACTTGAGACACAAAGCTTGATGATAAAGCGAATAACCTAAGGCCATGGACATGGTCGAGAAAGAATCGGATGCAAAAGGATTGACCTCAAGAATATAAAATTGGTAACTCTTTGGATCTAGCGCAAACTTGATAGAGGTCGCTCCAACCAATCTCAAATGGCGTACAATAGACAAAGCTGCCTCTCTCAAGGCCTGGTGCTCTGTATCCGTCAAGGTCAGACTAGGGATGACTTGATAGGAATCACTGGAGTGGATCCCCACCGGGTCGACACTTTCAATGTTACCCGCAAGATAATAATTATCCTGGCGATCTCGGACGACGATGTATTCCAACTCCTTGAAACCAACTGTCGAGAACTCCAACAAACACTGGCCTTGTGGCGATACTTCAAGCCCATTTTCAACAGCATCACATAGATCATCCAAGTTATTAGCGATCCGACGACCTTGCCCATGCTTGCTGGCAAGTGGCCAAACAACAATTGGAAATTGGATCTGTTCCGAAAACTCAATGGCCTCTCTGACTGTTGAAACCAAGGAAGAGGAAGGAACTTGATAACCCAGATCCTGTAAAAATGACTTTTGGTCTGCCTGATGATAAAAGGTTCGGTACTGTCTAAGCGAAGTTCCTAAAATACGAATTTTATGCTCTTTAAGAAATCCGATTTCCTCCAATCGGAATAAAAGTCCAAGGAGTTGCTTATCCGCAAAAGATAGGAGTAGATTCTTTGTTTTCGTAGCTAGAAGAGTTTCTTTCAGGTTGTCCAACTTTAAACGGATGACGCTAACGGCTTCTCCTGCTTCTTTGGTGATAGCATTCTCGTCTCCACAATAGACGACCTCTGGCTGGTAACCACGTTCTTTTAATAAGGGACAAGAAGTGAGTGCTCCGAGCAAACTGACATCATTGAAGGATTCTGCACACAAAAGTGTTACTTGATTCATGACCATAACTCCTCCCTTCTTTCGTCTAATTTACTTTCAATCAGATCCATAAATTCATCATAGAAATAGAGACTTTCTCTTGGTCCTGGACTGGACTCAATATGATAGAGAACACCAATCAAGGGAAGATAGCGGTGACGAAAAGCCTCGATAGAGTGATCATGAAGCTCCTCATGGGTAATCAGAAAATCACGTGGAAGGGTATCGCGTTCAATGTTGTACTGGTGATTCTGGCTAGTAATTTCGACCTTCCCAGTAGCAACCTCTTTTACTGGAATGTTGAGTCCTCGATGAGGCCTTTTTAGGTTGTTGAGGCTGCCTCCGTGGGCAAGGGCCAGTAATTCTGCCCCCAAGCCGATTCCCATGATCGGAATATGAGGATCGATTTTAGCAATGACCTGGCAAATACTATCAATATGATGGGGATTCCCTGGACCACTGGATAGAATGATCCCATCCGGCTGTAAATCCTTCAATTCTTTTAATTTAATGGAATAGGGAACGACCGTTACATTACATCCTCTCGCAATTAATTGACGTAAAACGGAATGGCGTAAGCCCAGGTCGATCAAGACAATGCTCTTACCAAATCCTGGTGCAGCATAAGGGGTTTTGGTTGACACTTGACGGACTTGGTCAAAAGGCAAGACGGTTGCCCGAAGTTGATCTAGGATATGCTCAATCGCATCCCCTTCATTAACCACCGTAGCCTTCATGCTTCCATGTTCTGTAACAATTTTAGCCAGCTTTCGAGTATCCACTCCTTGAATCCCTGGAATGTTGTGTTTCTTCAGATATGCATCTAAGGACAGCTGTTTGCGCCAATTGCTTGGATGGCTTGCTAATTGGTGCACGACCACTGCTAGACAACCTGGAAAAATAGATTCATAATCATCTCGGTTAATCCCTGTTGTACCGATAACTGGAAAGGTAAAGGCTAAAATTTGCCCCTTATAGGACTGGTCGGTGATCAACTCCTGATAACCCGTCATAGCAGAATTCAAGACCAATTCGCCACTAACATAGGTATCCGCTCCAAAACCAGTTCCTTCAAAAACCGTCCCATCTTCTAATACCAAGAGACGTTTTACCATAAATTCTCCTTACAAACTCCAAAAGGAAAAGTGAGAAAAGACCACCAGATTGTAGACCCTCTCACTTCTCCTTTCTTTTTCTAATCTATTATTTACGTCCAGCTAATACTGCTTCAATGATAGCCATGCGGACGAAGACACCGTTGGTCATTTGCTCCACAATACGTGATTTAGGAGCTTCTACCAAGTGGTCGGCAATCTCCACATCACGGTTTACTGGAGCTGGGTGCATCAAGATGGCTGTGTCTTTCATACGATCATAGCGTTCTTGTGTCAAGCCATGCAAACGATGGTAGTTCTCTTTTGAGAAGAGAGACTCATAGTCATGACGCTCGTGTTGAACACGGAGGAACATCATCACATCAACCTCTTCAATCACTTCATCGATGGTGACAAAGGTTCCATACTCTTCAAACTCTTCACTTCTCCATTCGTCTGGACCAGCGAAGTAAAGGGTTGCCCCCAAGCGTTTTAAGATTTGCATATTGGATTTTGCAACCCGTGAGTGATCCAAGTCACCAGCGATACAAACCTTCAAACCGTCAAAGTGACCAAACTCTTGGTAGATGGTCATCAAGTCTAGTAAACTTTGGCTTGGGTGTTGACCAGATCCATCGCCCCCGTTAACAATAGAGGCTGTGATGGTTGGGCTTTCAATCAATTCCTTGTAGTAGTCTACTTCTGGGTGACGGATGACGCAGATCTCAACTCCGAGAGCTGACATGGTCAAAATTGTATCGTAAAGCGTTTCACCCTTGTTTACAGAGCTCGTTTTCACATCAAAGTCAAGGAGATCACAACCTAATTTCAACTCAGCCACTTCAAATGCTTTGTGTGTACGTGTTGACGACTCAAAGAAGAGGTTAGCCACGATATGTTGCTCGTCATAATGAGCTTTTGCTCCATTTTTAAACTCAATCCCACGCTTAATCAAGGCCATAACTTCTTCGTTTGATAAAGCTTCCATTGAGACAAGGTTTTTAAGTTCGATTTGATTTGTAGACATGTTGTAACTCCATTCCAAAGATATGCAAATGTGAAAACGATACAGGAAGCTCCCTCAGTCGCTCCTGTATATAGCGACGATTTGAAAACTACCTTATTCACTCACCTCGATCAAGATACGATCTTGACCATCTAGCTCCGTCATTTCGACAATGATTTCCTCTGATCGACTTGTTGGAATGTTCTTTCCAACATAATCTGGTCGGATCGGCAATTCTCTATGACCACGATCCACTAGGACAGCCAGGCTGACACGCGATGGGCGTCCACGACTGACAAGATTATCGATGGCAGCTCGAATAGTCCGACCTGTATAAAGGACATCATCAATCAGGATGACATCTTTGCCAGTAATATCCACTGGTAAAACGGTTGAATCTTCTGTTACTTTGATATCATCACGGAAAGGCTTGGTATCCAATTCACAGACTGGAACTTCTATTTGTTCTAGCTGTGCTAACCGTTCTTTGATGCGATTGGCAATGAATACGCCACGAGTTTTGATCCCTACCAAAACAATTTGGCTCAGATCCTTATTCCGTTCGATGATTTCATAGGTGATGCGAGTAATCGCCCGCTTCATGGTCAGATCATCAACGACTTCTTTGATCTTCATCTTTTCCTCCTAATGATAGAAAAAAGCCTCCCTTTTCAAGGAGGCTTCAGAAAAATGCTAAGAGATAGTATCTAGAACGCATCCAGTCTACCCCTTATTTTGATCAGACTCCTTGCCTGCCTCACGGGACAGGATTAAAGGACTATTTAATTATCCATAATATAACACAGTTTATAGAGGGATGCAAGAAAAAACTCATTTTTTTCTAATAATGTTCGGATTTATAGCCACAAAGCTTCTATTTAATGATGGTCCGTTCCTTTTTACCAATTTTCTTCAAGGCAAACAAACCACAACCAGCGACTAAATAAGCGACAAAAATGATCGTCGCCATCTTAACGACATAGAGCCAGCCGAAACGATTGACATTGATAAAGAAATAAGGGAAAGGACTGTCTTTAGCCCCAGGTACTGGCCATTTAAGGACCAAACCGTTGAGAAGAGCAAAAAGCATATAAAGAACGGGAAGCACAGTCCAAACCAAAGGATCTAACTTCCGGTACTGTTTTGGTTTATCAATCACCAGAGTGTCAAAGAAGAACATCAAGGGAACAATGTAGTGACAGAGGAAGTTTTCCAAGCGGTAAAACTTCTCAGGTGTCGCGATTGGTGCTAGCATAAAGTGGTAGATGACACAGGTAATCATGATAGACATGGTAACCCCACCCTTCAAGCGAAGATAACCCTGGGTCTGGGTTGAACGACCACGAAGCATGCGCCAAACCATGTCACCCATGAAGAACATGACCAACATGTTGGATAAAATGGTGTAATAGAGCATCATCCCAAAGCCACCATGCTTGGTGAGTTGCAGATAAACACCGATGACACTTAAGATAAACAATAGAAAACGATAACTAAACAATAGTTTGAATTTCATAGTATTCTCCTGAAAGAAAAGGGCTAAGCCCTTCTTCTTATTCTTAAATCTTCTTCACAAATTCTGATTTGAGTTTCATTGCGCCAAAGCCATCAATCTTACAATCGATGTTGTGGTCGCCTTCAACGATACGGATATTTTTCACGCGCGTTCCTTGTTTCAAATCCTTAGGTGCACCCTTTACTTTCAAGTCTTTAATCAAGGTAACAGTATCACCGTCAGCCAATTTGTTTCCGTTGGCATCAATCGCTACGACACCTTCTTCTTCTACGACTTCAGCTGGGTTCCATTCATAAGCACACTCTGGACAGACCAAGAGGGCACCATCTTCATAAACATATTCAGAATTACATTTTGGACAATTTGGTAAGTTATTCATTTCAATCTCCTTAGCAAAATTAACTCCCATAGTATACCATGAAAGGGGAATTTTGACAAATTCAGCTTAACTGCAACAATTTTTTAAAAGAGGAGGCAACTTGGCCTCCTAAAATCGATGATAAACTTTAATCTTCTTGTAATTCTTGAATCTCATGAATCACGCGAACGCCTGCTTGTCTCTTATCTCGTAGTTCTTCGTCAGAGTATGGGAAGGTATTGATCAAGATACTTTGCATGCCAATACTTTTCGCTACAGCGACATCTGTACTGAAGTCATTCCCTACCATGACCGTTTTTTCAGGATTCAACTGGTGTTCTTTGATCACTTTCACGAGGAATTCCTGCTGAGGTTTGCGAATTCCTGCATCTGACGACAGATAAATATCATGGAAAATTTCTCTCAAGCCAACCAAATCAATCTCTGGGTTGGTAAAGTCAGCTTGCGCATTAGATAAGAGATAGATTCGACAACCTGCAGCTTTCATATCTTCTAAGACTTCTTTCGTGTGTGGGTAAAGCTCCAAGCGTTTGCGAGAGAGGACACGGAAGGTCCGCGCCGTCAAGCGTCCCCACTCTTTGAGATGATGGACACTGGCACCAGTTGGATGACTTTCTAGATAAAGTTGAACAAAGATCACTGTCAAATCAACCTCAGGATAGGTCACTTGTTTTTCTTTAGCGATACTTTCCTCGGCTTGCTTCACCAACTCCTTATAACGGACTTGTAGGCTTTCCCCTGTATAATGAGCTCCATAGGATTGGTAGATTTGGGCCATGCTATCCCACAAAGTTGGATTACCCTCATCTGTTTCGATGTCGACCAAGGTTCCATAAAAATCGAAAATATAGTTTTTAAATGCGTACTTTTGCTGAGTCATCTCTTTCTCCCGTTACAAACATGGTAAAGGTAGCCTTACAGACATTGGCTCCTTCCTGATTGGTAATATCGACATCCACAACTCGAGTCGTCCGCCCACTGTGGACACATTCCCCGTGAATCGTGAGGACATCTCCTAGGCGCCCTGCTTTCAAATAATTGATGGAAGAATGCATGGTCACA
>CADFQU010000013.1 GCA_902836505.1 Streptococcaceae bacterium | reverse complement strand
GTTGGTTGCAGTTGCAACCACAACATTGTCGCTGTCTTTCAACTCGAATGTAAATTCGCCAGCTTTCAGCTCACGACCTTCCAAACGTTTCGTGAAGTTAAATTCTACAGTGATTGGTACACTGTTTACACGTTTTTGAGTTGGTTTTTCTGGAGTTTCAACAGATTTGCTTACTGGGTTGTAAACGTGAACGATTTGGTTCGCTTTGTTTTCGATGTCTACCCCACCTGCAACTGAATCTTTAACAGTTGCTGGGATATCGAATTTGTAGTAGCGACCAAATGCAAATTTAGTTGTGTCAATAACTTGAGTGTTATCAGCATCACCTAAAGATTTGTTCATTGAAGCTTTAGATGTAGCTGTAATGACTCCGTTAGCTACTGTAATATCAAATTTAGCTGTTACATCCTCACCAGTTACGCTGTCATAAGCCTTGATGTCACCAACGTTAACAGTCAATTTCTCTGCATCGTATGTATCAGAGATACCTACAGATTGGATGTTGTTCTTGTCAGTGAAGTTCTTAGTATCCAACCATACTTGGTAAACCAATTTTTCACCGCGTTCAACAGTCTTGGTATTGATGTTTTCTGCTTCATTGTTAGTAGTTTTGTCAGCATATGGGTTTGCATTTGTATCTGCATACTCATCTGTCAACTCATCATCGTCATCAACGAGTTTTGTACCAGTGATGTCAAATTTTTCTTTGTTAAGAACGAATTTTTCTGGTTGGAACTCAGGAGTCTCTGGAGGAGTGATCTTGTTGTTGAACTCTTTATCCTCTGTTCCATCAGTAGCATTACCATTCGCATCTACCCCACCTGTTGATGATACGTTGGTTACAGTTGTAAGAGCATGACCGTTCTTAGCAACCTTGACTGTAATAGTTGCCTTCATCGTATCGTAAGTCATACCAGCTTCTTTCGTTGCTGGAATAACTTCTTCTACAGTATAGGTATGCGTACCAATCTTCGTATTGTCAAATGACAATTCAGTAAATGTTACAGTTCCATCTTTTTTGTTAGCTACCGTTTCAACTTCTTGACCATTTGCATCTTTAAGGATGAACTTGAATTCGCCATCTTTCAGTTCACGACCAGCCAATTTCTTAGTGAAGTCAAATTTCACTTTAACAGGAGCTACAACATAGTTGTTGAAGATCTTATCATCATCACTTGATTTAAATCCACCTTCAGCACTGTATTTAACAGATGCTTGCAAATTACCTTGAGCGTTCTCAGTTACAGTAACTGTCATGGTAACAGTCATTGCATCGTAGTCAACGTTAGTATCAGAACCCTTTTGTTCAGTGATCTTGTATTTATAAGTACCAACTTTGTTAAAGGTAAGTTTGCTGAATGTAGCTTTACCGTCTGCTTTGTTCGTAACAGTTTCTTCATGTTTATCAGAACTGCTGCTATCTTCTGTTAATTTGAAGGTGAACTCACCATCAACAAGTACACGTCCATCCAATTGTTTTTCAACTTCTGGAGTCACTTCAACTGGTTCTTGTTTGACATAGTAGTAAACAGGTTGTTTGTACGGTGTCAAAGAGTTAAGCAAGTCAACGTTGGTACCGATTTGTACATATGCACCATTTACTAATTGGCTATTTGGTGAAAGGTGACCAATATTGTCTCCTAAAAATGGTACGAATACAGTTTTCTTAGGCGTGTATCCAGCAGCATTTTGAAAATCAAATGAAACTTCTACACCATTTGGATGATTTACGCCTTTGTTATCTGTGAATGCAATGGTGTTAAGAGGAGTTTTCTTAACAGCTAATTCTTCTTTGTTATAATCACCAGGTTTAATAGGTTTCGTTTCTGCTAGCAACATGTAGCCATCAGTGCTCAATGTACCATCAGAACGTTTACTTTGTTGTTTTGGATCTAGAAGATAAACACGAACAACAACAGTTCCATCTTCACCTACGATTTCTTTAATCCGTTTAATTCCTGCACGCTCCGCGTCCATGAATTTAGTTCCAACTTTGTAAGGACGACTAACATAACCAGTCGTTGAATCTGGATCTGCTGTTTGGTAAAGTTTGTATCCATCAAATTGACGCTCACCAGACGCTGTGAAATGTTGTCCTTCCATAGCTTTAGTTGCATATTTAGCTAAATCAACTTCATTACCATTTGGTACGTAGTCTTGAGCTGTTACATCAGTTTTATTTGCATTGAATGTAGCATTATTTTTATCAACTACTCTATAATAAGTCGGTTTTTCAACAGCTAATGGAATTTTAGCATTTGTATCAGTAATTGTACGACCGTTATAAGCTGGTTCAACAACGTTTAGTATATCTGTTGATGTACGTGCGTTATAAACATCTTGATATAATTTTTGTTCAGCTTCATTCTTTGGATTTACTAAAGCTTGGATACTTGCTCCAACTTCATAACCTAATTGGATAAATGGTTGGTCCGTTTTACCAGGACCCGTTCCTGTACCTGGGTCGTAATCAACTTGCCAAGTCAATTCTCCGTTAGAAGCAGCTTTTGTAGTTGTGAATTTTTGAATACCACTTGACGCAGAAATAGTTCTAGTTTCTACTACATTACCAGTAGTTTTATCTATTAATTCAACAGTTGTTTCTGTAGAAGCATCAAATCTCTTATAGGCACGAGTATAGTAGTTTGTATTGTAACGTTGATTAAACTTAGTAAGATCTACGATACTGTATGTATAGTAATCTCCTTCTTTTCTTGCGTACCCAGCTGGGACTTCTTGAGAGCTTACAGTTGCTCCGTTAGGATTAGTGATCGTCGGATCAACAGTTTCCCCATCTTTTAAGTAAGTGCTTACAGCTACTGGCTTAGAGTTGTGGTCTCCAGTTACAGCATCGTTAGTAACAGCACGACGGCTACGTACACGTGGTTTGTCACCTTCTGCAACTAAAGGTTTTGCTTCAGTTGCTGGTTTTGCTTCAGCTGCAGCTGGTTTAGCAGCTTCTTCAGCAGTAACACCTGATTCAGCTGTTGCTGGTTTTGCTTCAGCCGCTTTTTCTGAAGTTGCAACTGGAGTTTCCGTTGCTGCTTTTGCCTCAGCTGCTAAAGCAGAGTTTGAGAGATCCACTTTAGGTGCTGTTGCTCCCTGAGCATAAGTTGCAGTTGGAGCTGTAGTAGCAGTATCTTGCGCCGCTTGAGTCGACTCAGGTTGAACGCTTGCTGCTTCCTTACTTGTGTCAGTAGGCGCACTAGCTTCCTCCGCAGCTACTGTCGGAGCTCCGACAGCAAAAAGCGCTGTCCCTAGTAACACAGAACAAACGCCAACGCTATACTTTCGCAAAGAAAAGCGCTGACGTCTATTAAACATTTCCTTCATTTATTTGTATCTCCTTTTTCATATTTTTTTGTTTGATACATAACAAATGTTATCAGACTTGTTCATCAACGTCAACTAATTATATCAAAGTTGTTACTTACCTTCAAACTTTCTGAATATTCAGACGTCGTTTGCCTCTATTTTTTAACATTTTTTTACTTTTTTTCCCATTTAGTCCATTTTTTTATCATTCATTTTTTTGACACATTTTCATCCTTTATATAGAAAAAAGTTGAGACTGAAGTCTCAACTTTTTTAAGAAAATTACTATTCACTGAGGAAACTTATGAATGGTCCTCTTTCCATCTTTTTCTAATAATAAGGAGACTCACAACTGCGACAATAGACAATAGAGCACCGATCAAGCTACCTCTGGTTTTGAAGACAAACTCTACCCGATGCTTTCCTTTTGTAATTGGGAAAGATAGGAAGCTATTCCAGGCTCTTTCGGTCGTGACAGCTTGACCGTCCACTTTCACCTGCCAGCCGGCACTGTATGGGATGGAGGTCATCATGACATCACTATCATCTGTAATGGTGACATTGCCCTCGATATGAGTATTGCTGAACTTGGTCACCTTCAAACCTTGCTGCTTTCGCTTCTCTAGCACTTCTTGTATCTGATCCAGCTCGGCCCGATAGACACCCGCCTGGCTCATGTCGATGGTATCCGTTCTAAAACGGAACTCAATCACCGACTCTTGATTTTCGGTCATGTCTGTCAGTTGCCAGATTTGCCTTTGGGTAAAGGTCTTGGTGTTTGGCAACCATTTGTTGTTGAGCAGGACAGAGTAATCTTGCTTAGGAATCAAAGACGCTGGCACAAAGAAGTAATAGGTATTGTTGGAGCGTGGAATGACCTTATAGCGGATAATACCTTCCTTAGAAGAATCTGCCCGTCGATAGATGGCCTCTCCTGTCTCCTTGTTGACCTTTTCTTCTATTAAATTCTCCGTTTCAATCCCAGTGAAAGCCAAGGGTTTGAAATACTCTACATAATCACCTGTATTCTTTTGATGCCCTTCCATAGAGTTCAAGATAATGTTTTGATTGGCAAAAGCATTGTTGGCCCCAAACTGAATGTTTTTTACGAGGGAATTCGTCCCATAGGCCAAAGGGAAAGAATGAGGGTTTTTATAGACGACAAAGCGATTGTCTTCATAAACAGTCTCTGTGTAGTAACGCCCCATATCAAAGCGGTTGGTAAAGCGATAGAAATACATCTTTTCTGGATGTGCTTCCATCTCTTTTGGATCGAACTCCTTGGCATGCATGTAATAGCGAACACCGTACAAGGCATCCGTTAAAGGCGTCCCATTGGTATACTCTGTGGCTGCATTGACCCCCAGATCCCCCATATAGGCAAAGTGGTCCATGGTCGACCGTTCTAAGCTCGAACTGAAGGTACTCAAGCCCGGATAAGATACCAAGGATGGGACCGTACGAGAATAGGCGAAGTCAGTTGCAATCCGGTAAAATTTCTCATCCGCATCAGCCTGGACCTTGTCCGTCACACGCTTGACCGAGACAGCAGCGTCTGCAAACTTATAGACACTATCATAGCCTAAGGTCACCTGAGAGAGATAGGCATTGTAGCCCAGCTCAAAGAAGGTCAAGGCTGATAAGATCACGACTGACAAGCGAGACCATTTTTGGTTTAAGACCAGAAGGACAAGCAAGTACATCAAAACGGTGATCCCAACCTGGGACAACAAATAGCCTGCTTTTAAAAGGATGAGGGCAAGGACAAGGAAGCCAGCTGTCCAGCCAATCCGAATGCGCTTTTCTTTCTGGCTCTTCTTGGACTTGTCCCAATAGCTATAAAAGCCATAGGAGGCAACCACCAGGAGCGCCAACAAATGAAGGGCGGTAAAGCGGGTGATGTAACGAGAGACACCAGACGGTTGAAGCTTGGCAATAAAGCTATAGTTCTGCGAATAGACATAGACAACTGCCAAGGCTAACACCAGACCAATCACTAGGTTGGCTAGGCGTGAAAGCACCATTTTTTCTTTCATCACTTGGTAGGCTAGAATGAGCATAAAGAAAGAGAATAGCCAAGAGAAGCGGAAAAAGAAACCAGCTGGGTTTTGTCCCATATGCCAAATCTTGCTGACAAATTCATTGACAAAAGAAATAAAGAAGACCAAGGTGACCAGACCGGCAGCCCATTTCTTGACTCTGACAACTTTTTTCGATAAGAAATAGGATACAAAGCCTAGTAGCCCCAAGGCTCCAATATAGATATTGGGAAGATTTGGCCCCGCAGACCAGCCTGAGGTGTTATCAAAGCCACCCACAACTAGCTTGGCAAATATATCTAAGGGGTTAATTTGAAATGTCAATGAGAAGGTCATCCCTCCTCCAACCTGGCCCTTACTTTCGATGAGGTTGAAGAAGACCGGCAAGAGGATGACAGAGGCTAGTGCAATCCCGATAATCGAATAGATCACAGCCTGCAAGAGGGGAAGACTGACGTTCCTAATTTTCTTCTTCCAATCTCCTTCGACCATCAGCCTTGGCGATACATAATAGCAAGCATACAAGGCGATGAAAATGGAGATCATATAGCCCATATAGAATTGGAGCAAGACCGTCAAGCCTAAAGCAAAGGCATAGCGATAAGGAGCACCTCCATCCAATAGTTCTTCTAGGTAGACGATGACGATGGGAAGCATGATCATGGCATCATAGAATATGACATTCATCTGATACGACACCAGCATCCCAGACAAGGCATAAGCCGTCGCAAAGAGGGGCACCAGCCATTTCCTAGACTCCAAGCCCTTATACCGCTTGATCAAAAGGAAGGCAAAGGCCATCCCAATAGCCCCGTAACGAAGCCAAATGGTCAAGAAGACCGCAAACCCAAAGTACTTGAGGGGCGTTAAAATATAGATGATATTAAAAGGACTCATCAAATAGTAGCCGAGCACCCCTATCATATCTCCCCCCAGAGACTTGGTAAAGGAATAGCTCAAGCTAGATAAATCTCCGGAGAGCACGGCATGTTTCAACAAGCCAAAGAAGCTGATGTATTGTTGACCAAAGTCAACAGCCATCAAGCTTTTTTCTCCAAATGGAAAAGCCCCCATAAAAGCCCAAACGACCAGCATGATGGCCATTGGGAGCATGGCACTAAAAGCATACAGCAAGCCCTTGCGATTTCTCTTCCAAAGTTCTTGCCAAGGCTTGGTCCAGACAAACATTCTTCTATCTCCTATCTTCCTTATCCAATGGTATCTTCTTTCGCCTTCTCAATATTGGTGTCTTCAATAATGAAATGAGGGCGACGTTTCACTTCGTAATAAATCTTACCGATATATTCTCCAAGAATTCCGATAAAGATTAGCTGCACCCCACTAAAGAGAATGATGGCCGCAATGGTGGTGAAATACCCACTCACATAATCCCCTGGAGCAAAGATATACTTCATCAACTCAAAAGCCAAGTACAGAATAGCCAAGCCTAGACAGATAAATCCAAACTGGATACAAACGCGAAGAGGGCGGTCGTTGAAGGAAATAATTCCTTGAATGGCATAGTTCATGGATTTCTTGAAGCCAAACTTACTCTTTCCAGCCTTACGAAGCTCATTTTTATAAGGAATGACTTTCTCCTTGAAGCCAATCCATTCGTACAGACCTTTATTAAATCGGTTGTATTCCGGCATGGAGACAAAAGCGTTGATAGCCTTCCGACTGAGAAGTCTGAGCTCGGATTTCCCATCCGTCAAATGGACATCCATCGATCGGTTGGATAGGAAGTAAAATAGACGAGCAAAGGTGCTACCCACAAAGGATTCACCATCACGAGTCCGCTGTCCACTGACGATATCGTAGCCTTCCTTGTATGCCTCTAAAAAGAGTGGGATGAGGTAGGGCGGATGTTGCAAATCCCCATCCATGACCATGACAGCATCTCCCGTCGCATACTTAAAACCAGCCAAGATACCGCTCTCCCGGCCGAAGTTTCGACTAAAGCGAATATATTTGACCCGAACGTTGTCTCTGGCAATCCCTTCGATCAGCTCAAAGGTCCTGTCATTGCTTCCATCATCAATATAAAGAATTTCATAATCCGAAAGATCTTTCCCAAGCATGTCTTCCAGCTGAGCCGAAATAGCTGCATGCGTCTGAGCTAGTACTAATTCCTCATTGAGTAGTGTAATGAGTATCGATAATTTCATCCCTTTTCTCCATCTAGAGATCTCCCAAAAAAGAGAGAGCTTTCGCTCTCTCCATCATACGGAAACTCTTTGTTTATTTATTAGAAATTTTACGTTTTAACACGATCGCACCGATGAGGACAATGACTCCTGAAATTACAAGACCAGTTGCCACGACTTCACCTGTACTTGGAAGAAGTTTCTTACGACCTCCACCCGTACCGCCGCCTGGCGCTGGCTCAGTCGTGTCACCAGTGGTTGGCCCACCAGGAGTTGTTGTTGTAGTTGTTGGGGCTTCAGTTGTCGTTGTGGTTGTGGTGGTTGTTGAATCCTCTGTTGTCGTTGACGTGGTTGTAGGCTCCTCAGTCGTCGTGGTTGACGTGGTCGTTGGTCCCTCTGTTGTCGTTGACGTGGTTGTTGGTTCCTCAGTTGTCGTGGTCGACGTGGTTGTTCGATTCCCACTACCGCTACCTGAAGCACTTTCCAAACGTGTCAAGGCGTTGATTGAGCGAGACTTGTCAAAATTGCTAGCTGACCATTCTAGGACATTGGCCACTTTACTTCCTTCAGGAAGTGCTGACTTCAACTCTGTTGTGTACTCAATGTACATAGCCCAGTTCCAGTTATCCCCAAAATTAATCGTGAATCCTGTAATACCGCCATCCGCATTTCTGGTAAACTCTGCTTTCTTGGTGAAGTTATCACTCGGTTCCAACTTAAGAAGAGCCGCTTCATTAGGAATCTTCTCTGGCTGAGTTTCATAACGAACAGCACGTAGTGAACCTTCTACTAGGACTTGTCCGCTATCGCTGAAGTCATCCTTGATGACCATATTGTTCAACTTGTCTTGAACAGCATTCAAAACAATGCGCCATTTAATCCGATTAGGATTTTCTGGATCTTGGTAACCATACTTCATTTCATAGTCACCAGCTTCACCATCATCCTTATTGTAGTTCAATGTGAAGTCAGTGCTACCAAATGTAAAGTAGTAAGTCCCCGTCTTTGGCAAGTTTGCTGCATTTGGACGGACATTGTACTTCAAGGTCATTACCTTATCTTTGTAATTCTTAGAGAAATAGTCTGTAAAGGTAATGGTCACCTTTTGCGTACTTGGATCTGTCACTGCATTTGCAATTACTTCACCATTTTCGTGTACAATTGGAAACTCTAGCTTGGTCACCAGGCCTAGTTCTTTTGGAAGATCTAGAACCAATGTGTCACCAGCATTGATCTGCTGTGAGTCAGGGAAACTAATCTCGTTGGTTGCCTCCATCGCTTGACCAGTAGTGATCTTCGTGTCGGCAGTTAACGGTTGGTTATCAACCTTAATTTCAGTTTTTATCGTATAGCTGGTTACTTCAGTCGCAAAGACTGTCGTAAAAACTGTCAAGGATAAAACTAAAAGACTCATAAATGCTAAAACTCGCTTCACGCGTGCTTTTGTGGTCTGCATATTATGCTCCTTTATAAATTATTTGATTATTATTGTAACATATCTGTTTATAAATGCAAGATTTTTTAATTATTTTTCACTAATTGTTCAGTTTTTTGTCAATCCGATTTTAAAGCAGAGTCAAAACCTCTCAAACACTGCAACGAAGGCCATCGTCAGTCTTTCAATTCAAAACAAAAACCAGCCTGACCTTCATATTTTTCATTAAATTTTCACAATCTTTTCCCTGTTTTTCAGGTATTGTTTTTATCTCTTCGGGAACAAAAGAAAGCGACCTATATAAAAAGGCTGTAGCCGCTATGCAACTACTGCCTTCTAAAATCATCCATTATGATAAAAATATCTCAGAAAATAGGCTGATGGCTACTGATCAAACAGACCAGGGAACAACCTCTTTTACTTCGCCTTCTCTAAAATATAAACATGAGCGGACGAATACTGACTCTCCCGGTATCCTAAGGCTTCATAACTCGCTAATAACTGATTATATTCTTTGTTTTGATCCTTTTGAGATTGAGGAATCACAATATAATCAATTGTCGGATCCGCCTTCTTACTATTGTGATAGAAAATATCAAAGAGTTTTTTATGATTTCTAAGAGATGGCGTATAGGCTCCCTCAGCTAAGACTGAAGCGTCCTTTGGCAAACTTCCTAAAGTCTTTTGGATTTCGTCAAACATGTCTTTATTTTGACGGTAATAGCCGATATTAAAGGACCAATTATGGGTAAAATGGTGCAGAAGGCTACCAGAAAAAATAAGTCCTACTATCACGATAGCCACCGTCATTTTTTCCTGTAGGATGTTAGTTTCCTTAAGATCCTCTAATGCTAGAAGCGCCATGATGAAAACTAAAGCACCACTTCCATAGCTATATTGGAAACCAATATCATACTGATAGGGCCAATTAGGCAGTAGGTTAATCACTATCAGTGGAATCAAAAGGAAGTAAGTCGACCAACGACGTTGGAGCAAGCCTAAGAAGCACACCGGAGCAAACATCAAGAATAAATACCCTAATCTTTTAGCAGTCAGTAACGTACTAATAACATATCCTGGATGGAAGAATAGATTTTTAATCACCATTAACATCCCGCTTTCCCCATTAAGCAAGAATGCGTCGAATCGTGATACCATTCCTCCCTCACCATAGGCACTCAAAAGATACATGGCAAAAATGAAATAGGCGATAGGCAAGACAATCTCTGTAAAGAGAAGCCATTTTTTTGTCTGCTTGGATAGATCAAATCGTTTTTGGAACAGGAAGTACAAGCCCATGCTCAGGACATAGATAAAGGCATCCTCTTTTACCAACAATAGCAAGGTAGTAGCTAGCAAGATCTTCCATTTTTGTTCCGAAACAATAAAATAGAATCCCCAAAAGACCAGTGGGACTAAAAAGCAATTTTCATGTAGATGGAATCCCCCTGCCGTTGTCATCACTGGTAACAACACAAACCATAGGAGGGTCAAGGTATTTGTGAGATTAGAGAACTTCAATTTACGAAGGATCAATCTCAAAGGGATAATTCCTGAAAAGACTACAACTAGCTGTAAAATTTCTAAGGTCTCTACATATGGGAAGAGTTTATAGAATGGCAACATTAGATAAAAGATAGGTGAAATATGGACAGCAAAATGCGAGAGTACTCTATCTCTTTCTAAGGTCGTTATCGGAGTCAAATCGTGATTCATCCGTTCAAACATTTGAGAAAAAATCCCAATATCAAACGATGACAGCTCGTTTGTCTTCACTTTGTAAACCACTACAACAGAAAGATAAAGGACGTAGACCAGAACAAGCGAAAACACGATTGTTAGAACGATTTTTTTATGTCGCTCTAAATAGTCAAAGATTGGAAATTTGAAATAAAGAATAATAAACGCAACTGAGATAATGGAGGCAATAGCGACCGGCCAGATGATTGAAAGAAATCGGGTACTGGAAAGATCAACAGCGTGAAAGCCAAGTGCTTGATCTTGAAAATTCGAACTTCCCAACGTTAATAATCTAGGGATGGCTAGTAAGATAGTCGATACATACAAATAGGATGACTTTTCTTTATTAAGCATCCCTCCTATAAATAAAATCAAGGCCAATAAAATCAAGCCCAGCGATAAAAAGAAGGACATACTCTTATAAATAGCTACGAGGAGAGTCACACAAGAAAGAATGATGGTGATACTTCGTATATCTGAGTTCGTCAACTTGTCATGTAAACAAATTAAGGCACCTCCCACAATAAAAAAGATTCCTACTTTTAATATGGACAAGGGGGCGAGCGTCAAAAACAGATCTTGTGAGGTCGCGCTCAACAAGTCTACCAATAG
>CADFQU010000012.1 GCA_902836505.1 Streptococcaceae bacterium | reverse complement strand
TTTAATCAAATTAGAGATGTCTGGAAAGATTGCTCATAAAAAAATGTGGGGCAAATGATGGGGCAAATCAGTTATAGACAAGCAAAAAAGCCTTATAAATCAAGGCTTTTTCCTGTTGATTTAGATGCCCCCTGCAGGGCTCGAACCTGCGACCCATAGATTAAGAGTCTACTGCTCTACCAACTGAGCTAAGGAGGCAAAAAAAAGCTGTATTGGTGCCGAAACTTCACGGTTTGTATTGAACCCGCGCAATTAAGCAGGTGGGCAACTCGCTCTAACTGAAGCTGTTTCCGTGTGAGACGGCCTACATGCTGTTAGAAGACTTTTGTTTCCCTAATAATACAAAAAATAGTCGGTCAACACTTAAGTGTGAAGTCGTACACCACAGCGTTTCTATATGTATATGATACCATATTTCAAAAAAATTTCAAGGGAAAATCTCATTTTTTTGGAACCGATATCACCTTTTCTTGAGTTGATCAATCTTCTCTTTTGTCGCCCCTAGGGCTCGCTCGTATTTGCCATTTTCATTGGGAGTGAAATAAGAGACCCCCTTAAGCTTGTCTGGCAAGTAGTCCTGTTGGACCCAATTACCAGGATAATTGTGGGGGTATTTGTAGTCTTGGGCATTTCCCAAGGTCTTGCTTCCGGCATAGTGGCCATCCCGTAAATGGCGAGGGATGGGAAGATTGCCCGACTTACGGAGGTCAGCCAAAGCCTTGTCCATGGCGACGTAGGCTGAGTTGGACTTGGGTGAAAGGGCCAGGTCGATGACGATGTTGGCGATGAGGATGCGGGCTTCGGGAAAGCCGATCCGCTCCGCTGCTTGAAGGGCTGTCACCGTATGGATCTGCGCATCTGGATTGGCCAGGCCGATATCTTCATAGGCGATGACAGTCAAGCGACGAGCGAGGCTGGGTAGATCTCCGGCTTCAATCAAGCGTGCGGCGTAGTGGAGGCTGGCATCGACATCCGAACCACGGATAGATTTTTGCAGAGCAGAGAGCACGTCGTAGTGGCCGTCTCCATCTTTGTCCATGGTGATGTAGCTGCGCTGGAGGCTGTTCTCCATGATCTCTAGCGTAATATGACGGATGCCTTCTGCATTTTCAGAGGTTGACAGCACAGCCAGATCGAGAGAATTAAAAGCAGAGCGAAGATCTCCATTGGTCGACGTAGCGATGAAATCCAAAGCATTCTCATCGAGAACGACAGGAAAGTCAAAGCCACGCTCGGGATCATCTAGCGCCGTTTTTAGAGCTTGCTTGACCTCTTCCGTCGTCAAAGGTTCCAGCTCAAAGATTTGTACGCGGCTACGAATAGCGGGTGTGACAGAGAAAAAGGGATTTTCAGTCGTCGCACCGATCATGATGACCAGACCACTTTCGAGCAAAGGCAAGAGAAAATCTTGCTTTGTTTTATCAAGGCGATGGATCTCGTCCAAAAGCAGGACTAAGCCACCTGAAAACTTGGCTTCCTCTGCGATCTCTTGCAGGCGTTTTTTGCTGTCGACGGTTGCATTGAAGGTCCGAAAGGCATACTTAGTCGTACCCGCGATGGCAGAAGCAATACTGGTCTTGCCAATCCCTGGTGGGCCAAAGAGAATCATAGACGAGAGACGATTGGCTTCTACCATGCGGCGGATGATTTTTCCTGGGCCGACCAGGTGCTTTTGTCCGATGACCTGGTCAATGGTTTTGGGACGCATGCGCAGGGCGAGATTGTCGGGCATTTGCTTCTCCTTTCTAGCTTTGTCTCCTTTCAAAGAGGCGTTTTTTATGGTAAGATTGTAGTAACTATTGTATCATATTCCGCTCTAAGAGTGGGAAATTAGAAAGAGGACGCTATGTCTAAATACGGATTTTTGGATGTTTTAGAAGAGGAAATGGAAAAGGTCTTTCCCTTTGACTTTGAGATCAATTGGGATAAGAAGAATCATGCGGTAGAAGTAGCTTTTCTCTTAGAAGTGCAAAATACAGGAGGGGTAGCCCTAGTCGATGAGTCGGGTGAAGAGTCTGATGAGGATATCTTCTTTGAAGAAGCCGTCATTTTCTACAATCCAGCCAAGTCGCATGTGGAAGAAGATGCCTATTTGACTGCCCTTCCTTATGAGCCTAAAAAAGGCTTGTCTCGAGAGTTTCTAGCTTATTTTGCGACCTTCCTCAAAGATACAGCCGAGCTAGCCTTGGATGACCTCATGGATTTCTTAGCAGACGAAGAAGCAGAGAGCTTTGAGATCGTCTGGAACCAAGAAGCCTTTGAAGAAGGGAAAGTTGGCTTAGAAGAAAGTACCTTTTATCCCTATCCTAGATATTAGAAAAGATTCTAAGTGGACATTTTTAAATAATGAATTCAAGGAGAAGGGGGAGACTATGCTAGAAAAAGTCAAACAGTTTTTCAGGAGAAGGTCAGCTAAAACTGAGCCGTCAGTTGATATTCTTCCCCGCAATCGCTTTGCGGATCTAGATTTCGAGCGAATATTGAAGTCTGGAACTCGTCGCCTTGTCGATGAGGAGGGGCGCTATGCAGAAGATGGTACAGTCACAGAACTTGAATTTCCTGAAGACTTTGCGGAATTTGAATTTCTAGTTGGTTTTAATACAGAAGAGGAAGACCAGTTTAAGCAACTATTAGCTCGTTTAAATAGTATTGACAATGCTATTCAGTCCCATTTGGAAAGCGAGTTGCAACAACCTATCCCTCAGTATGCTAAGGATCTCGGCTATACTCAGAAAAGGTGGGAGAAAACCTTTTACTTCCATCCTTGGATATTAAGTGGTGAGGAAAACCCGCCTAATCTTCGCTATGTTGCAGATTATGTAAATGATGAGTTTACGGTTTATTTTGCTAAAAAACATGGCAGATGGCAAGCATACTGGGATGCAGAGTGCCAAAAAGTAATCGAAGAAAGCTAGCTCGTATTTTCCTAGAGAGTAATTGTTATCATAGAAAAGAGTAAATATCATGGAATTATTGGATAGCAGAATGGATTTCCAAGGTTGCAAGATTGCCTTGATTTGTGGGGATAAGGTCTTGACTATCTTACGTGATGACAAGGACGATATCCCTTGTCCCAACATGTGGGAGTTGCCAGGTGGTGGTCGTGAAGGAAACGAAAGCCCTTTCGAGTGCGCAACGCGTGAAGTTTATGAGGAATTGGGAATTCATTTAGATGAAGACTGTCTGCTTTGGAGCAAGATTTATCCTAGCGTAATCTTTAAAGACAAGCAATCGGTCTTTATGGTTGGTCAGCTAAGACAAGAACAATTTGACAATATTACCTTTGGGAATGAAGGACAGGCCTATAAACTGATGCTTATTGAGGAATTTTTGAAGTCTAAACAGGCAGTGCCTCAGCTACAGGGGAGATTGAGGAATTATTTGGAGGAAGGTTTATGATAAGACTTGAGAAAGCAGGAGCAGAGGATTTAGAAACCATTATTGCCATTCAAAGAGCCAGTTTTAAGGCAGTCTATGACAAATACAAAGATGAATATGATCCCTATCTAGAAGATCGCGAGCGAATTAAATGGAAATTAGTTGAGCGACCCTATAGCTATTAATACTTTGTGAAAGAAAACGAAGAAAAGAGTGGTTTTTTACGAATTCATACCAATGAAGAGTTAACGGAGTCTTGGTTAGGAACGGCAGCGATTTTACCTCCCTATCAAGGAAAAGGGTATGGATCTAAAGGTTTAAGCTTGCTGGAAAAAGAATTTCCAACCATCACACAATGGGATTTGTGTACGGTGTTACAAGATGCAGGCATGGTCGCGTTCTACGAGAAGAATGGCTACCATCAAACCCATATCGAGCCTGAAAAAGAAGGCATGGATATGATCTATATGAAAAAAATGATAGAGAAATAGAAAGGATGGTTCGGTTACATTTCTAAACTGAACCCGCCCTAAACACTGTGCCAAAAAGATAAACTTCTCTTAGACACAAGCGTCTTCAGAGAATTTCCTATTTTGGCTTTGTGTTTTACGGGCTTGGTATCTTAAATATGGAAACATGGCAAGAGTTAAAAGTTACAGTCAAGCGTGAGGGAGAGGAGTTAGTTTCCAGTCTCTTGATTGAGTTAGGTGCCCAAGGGGTAGCAATCGAAGACAGCATGGACTATGTGGGCAATGTTGACCGTTTTGGTGAAATTTTCCCTGAGGTCGAGCAACAAGAAGAAATTGTGGTCACAGCCTACTATCCTGAAACGGTTGATGTGGCAACAGTTGAAGCGAACTTGCAGGCTCGCATAGCAGAATTGACAGACTTTATGGATTTGGGAGAGGTCAAGATTGGGACGACTGCCTTGGCTGAGGAAGACTGGGCAGACAACTGGAAGAAATACTATGAACCAGCTCGTATCACTCATGACTTGACCATTGTGCCGTCATGGACAGACTATGAGGCAACAGCGGGAGAAAAGATTATCAAGCTGGATCCTGGTATGGCCTTTGGAACTGGGACCCACCCAACAACCAAGATGAGCCTTTTTGCCTTGGAGCAGGTCCTTCGTGGTGGCGAAACAGTGCTGGATGTGGGGACAGGTTCAGGCGTCCTTTCTATTGCTAGCTCACTTCTAGGTGCCAAGGAAATCTTCGCCTATGACTTGGATGATGTGGCAGTTCGCGTTGCTCAGGAGAATATTGAACTCAACCCTGGCATGGAAAACATCCATGTGGCGCCAGGTGATTTGCTCAAGGGTGTGGAGATTGAGGCGGATGTCATCGTGGCTAATATCTTGGCGGATATCCTGATCCATCTGACAGATGATGCTTATCGTTTGGTCAAGGACGAAGGTTACCTCATCATGAGTGGCATTATCAAGGACAAGTGGGACATGGTGCGTGAGTCGGCTGAGTCAGCTGGATTTTTCCTTGAAACCCACATGATCCAAGGGGAGTGGAATGCCTGCGTCTTCAAGAAGACCAAGGATATCTCTGGTGTGATTGGAGGTTAGCATGCAGCAATATTTTGTCAAGGGTCGCGCCATCTCCCCTGTCACGATCGAGGACAAGGAAACCAGCAAGCATATGTTTCAAGTTATGCGCTTGAAAGAAGATGACCAGGTGACTTTAGTCTTTGATGATGGCATCAAGCGCTTGGCGCGCGTGGTAAATGTGGAAACTCGTCAGTTGGAACTAGTTGAGGAATTGGCTGACAATGTGGAACTACCAGTCCAAGTGACCATCGCATCAGGTTTTCCCAAGGGAGACAAGCTGGAGTTTATCACTCAAAAGGTGACAGAGCTGGGTGCCAGCCAGATCTGGGCCTTCCCTGCCGACTGGTCAGTCGCTAAGTGGGATGGCAAGAAATTGGGGAAAAAGGTCGAGAAACTAGAAAAAATTGCCCTTGGAGCAGCTGAACAAAGTAAGCGAAATTTTGTCCCAACCATTACCCTTTTTGAGAAAAAGGCAGACTTTCTAGCCCAACTCGACCAGTTTGACCGCATCGTGGTGGCCTATGAAGAGTCGGCCAAAGAAGGCGAAAGCGCTGCACTTATACAGGCAGTTGCTGGTCTTGAAAAAGGAGCGAAGTTGCTCTTTATCTTTGGACCAGAAGGTGGTCTTTCACCTGCAGAAATTGAAAGTTTTACAGCCAAGGGAGCAGTCCTTGCAGGCCTTGGCCCTCGAATCTTGCGAGCAGAAACAGCCCCACTCTACGCTCTCAGCGCAGTGAGTGTTGTCACAGAATTAATGAAAAACGCGTGAAGGTCATCTTCACGCGTTCATTTTTTAGACTAGGAAAGAATTAATTTTCTTCTTTCTTACGAGATGGGAGAAGGAAGCCAAGTCCTGTCATCACCAATCCGACAAGGGCCAAGATAGAAGCACGTTGGCCAGTTTCTGGTAGACTTTCTGCTTTGACTACAGATTTAGTAGGTGCAGGTAGAGTGATGGTTTGTTGGTTATGGGCAAGGGTAATGATTTCATCCTGTGCTTGGTTTGTTTGGTTAGATACCAAGTTAGCTGGATTGTTTTGATCTACTGGAGTCGTTTTAGGTTCCACATAAACGAAGCGGAATTCTCCAAATCCTTCTTGATTGGATGGTTCAAGATAGACTATATCTCCGTCTTTGCCAATCAGATCCTTGGCTTTGTCAGCGGTTAAGAAGCGGACATCTGCATCCTTGATGCTGCTTGTAAAGTGCCAGTTACCGTCTGCACTTGGGTTGATGTTCTTTTCTTCCAAGATGTAGTTGATGATAGCTTGGCGGTTTTCCAATCCAAGGAGTTGGTTCAGGCTAGCATCGCGAACGCCTGGGAATTTTCCGTTTGCCCGGTAGTTGTTGGTCACAACGATAAATTCTTGATCCGCAGTTACTTCCTTGCCTTGGTATTTCAAGTTGCGGACACGGCTAGCATCTGGGTTAACCGTTTTTCCTTCGCGGTCGTATTTATTTGGCTGGGTCACGTCAAACTCGTAGGTCACCCCGTCGATGACGTCAAAGTTGTAGGTCCGGTAGCTAGGGTTGACAAGCTGTTGAGGCTCTTTGCTCGTTGGGTCAATCGTGTTGAATTGTCCAGCGGACATTTCCAACCATTCCTTGAGTTGCGCACCAGTCACCTTGAGGATGGCAGTGACATTATCATAGAGATAAAGGTCAGCGACGTTCTTGATGGCGATTGGTCCAGCAGGGATATCCGTATAGGCAGTAGCATCTCCACGTGTACCCGCCTTAAATGGTGCCGCAGCAGAGAGGATTGGAAGGTTAGCTTCAGGAGTTCCTGCCAATTCCTTCTTAGCATACCAAATTTGTGCGTTGTTCACGATTTGGACAGATGGATCATCTTTCACAAGGGCAAAGTAGCTGGTGATTGGAGCAGAAGTAGTTCCGACTTGTTGGCGGACATATTTGACTGTACCTTCGTGGGATTCCTTCGCGATCGCTGTAATGCGCTCATCGGCTACTTTTGACTTGGTGTCAATCTTACGGATAGCAGCCTTGCTTCCAACAACAGACCATTTGCCGTCTGTGTAGCGCAGGTTGAGGTCGATCACCCCGAGGTGGTCGCCGTATTTTCCAGCCATGGTAACGGGTGTACCGTTGATTTTACCGTTTACGCCGTCAACGCCAGCATATTTTTCGTAGAAGCCTGTTCCATTTCCACTTGGAAATTCTGCGTGTGAGTGACCTGTTACAACGGCATCAACACCTGGGAGGCTAGCGATTTGATAGCCTTCGTTTTCTTCGCCTTTTTCATACTTGTCGTCTCCGATACCAGAGTGAGAAAGGACGAGGACGACGTCAGCTCCGGCTTTGCGCATTTCTGGGATGATGGCTTGGATAGCTTCGACAGAGTCATTGACCTTAACCTTGCCTTCGAGGTTGGCCTTGTCCCAGCTGAGGATTTGTGGAGGAACGATGCCTGTTACCCCGATATTGACATCGACTGAACGACCATTCTTGTCAGTATAGGTCTTTTTGATGATCTTATATGGGTCGTAGACAAATTTACCAGTCTTTGCATCCACGACGTTGGCGTTGACGATCGGCATACCAGCTGTTGCGATGACCTTTTTAAGGTAGTCTAGTCCGTAGTTAAATTCGTGGTTTCCAAGCGTTCCTGCATCAAAGCCCAATTTTTGAAGAGCTGTATACATCGGGTGTTGCTCACCATCTTTGATGGGATTGACGATGGCCTTATAGGTGCCAAGAGGAGTTCCTTGGATAGTGTCTCCGTTATCAACGAGGAGGACGTTGCTGTTTTCTTTTTTCGCATCTTCGATCAAGACAGCTGTTTTTGCCAGACCGACGTTTTGTGCGGGTTTGTCTTGGTAATAGTCATAGTTGACCAAGTTGGTATGAAGGTCCGTTGTCGCAAGGATGCGGACATCGACTTCTTGCCCCTCAACTGGAGTGTTCGCTTTTGCGTCACTGGCGCTATTTTGAGGTGCTGCTGGTGTCGCTTCGGTCGCTGTAGTAGCGGCTTCTCCGCTAGCAGTCGGAGTGTTATTGCTAGTGCTTGCTTCAGTGCTAGTCGCAGGAGACGCAGGAGTTGCGGCCTCTGTGACAGCAGTTGCGGACGAATCAGTTGAGCTCGTCGCTTCATCTGCTTGAGCAGTTGTCGTTGCCAAGAAAGCAGCAGCAAGGCTGAATAGGGCAGCCTGTTTACGGAATGATGACATGGTTGTCCTCCTAAATAAAATGATGTCTTTCTATTATATCTTATTTTGTTCAGAATGTATTCGTCTTCGCAGGATTTCTATATGATAAATGGATAAATTTTCCTCTAAAAGCTGAAAGAAAGCCTAAAAACAGAAGAAAAATTTTTTTAAGTTCGGAAATTGTGCTTCTTATTTTTGGGGAAGCGAGACCTTACTCGGAAAGTCAATCGGACTAGTTTTCATATAGAGCTAAAAGTGATAGAATAGAAGGCAAGAAAGTGGAGAAAACTAGATGCCGAAAGAAGAACCTTTAACAGGGGGCCAGGTTATTGCCCTTACCAAAAAATACTTGTCGGGAGAGGATGTTGCATTTGTAGAAAAAGCTCTCCTTTATGCGGTCGACTGCCATAGTGGGCAATTCCGTAAATCAGGTGAACCCTATATCATCCACCCTATTCAAGTTGCCGGCATTTTGGCAAAATTGAAGTTGGATGCTGTGACGGTTGCCTGTGGTTTTTTGCACGACGTTGTCGAGGATACAGACGCGACCCTAGATGATTTAGAACGCGAATTTGGACACGATGTCCGAGTGATTGTTGATGGAGTGACCAAGCTCGGGAAGGTCAAATACAAGTCCCATGAAGAGCAGCTGGCAGAGAACCACCGCAAGATGCTCATGGCCATGTCTCAGGATATCCGTGTCATTTTGGTCAAGCTAGCAGACCGTTTGCACAACATGCGGACTTTGAAGCATTTACGCAAGGACAAGCAAGAGCGGATTTCCCAAGAAACCATGGAAATTTATGCACCGCTAGCCCACCGTCTCGGGATTTCCAGCGTCAAGTGGGAATTGGAAGATCTATCCTTCCGTTATCTGAACGAAGTCGAGTTCTACAAGATTTCCCATATGATGAAGGAGAAACGTCGCGAGCGGGAAGCCTTGGTAGAAGAAGTCGTCCAAAAGATTGAGTCCTATGCGGCAGAACGCCACCTCTATGGGAAAATCTATGGTCGTCCTAAGCATATCTACTCCATCTACCGCAAGATGCAGGATAAGAAGAAGCGCTTTGATGAAATCTATGATTTGATTGCCATTCGCTGTATCCTGGAATCACCAAGTGACGTCTATGCCATGCTGGGTTATATTCATGAGCTATGGAAGCCCATGCCAGGACGTTTCAAGGACTATATCGCCAATCGGAAGGCCAATGGTTACCAGTCCATTCATACCACTGTTTACGGTCCAAAAGGTCCCATCGAGTTCCAGATCCGTACCAAGGAAATGCACGAGGTTGCTGAGTACGGGGTTGCGGCACACTGGGCTTATAAGAAAGGAATCAAGGGCCAAGTCAACAGCAAAGAATCAGCTATTGGGATGAACTGGATCAAGGAGATGATGGAACTCCAAGACCAGGCGGATGATGCCAAGGAATTTGTTGATACGGTCAAAGAAAACTACCTGGCCGAAGAGATTTATGTCTTTACCCCAGATGGAACTGTCCGTTCCCTTCCAAAAGATTCTGGTCCGATTGATTTTGCCTATGAGATCCATACCAAGGTAGGGGAAAAGGCTGTCGGGGCCAAGATCAATGGCCGGATGGTGCCTCTCAATACCAAGCTACGGACAGGGGATCAGGTGGAGATCATTACCAATGCCAACTCCTTTGGTCCAAGCCGTGACTGGCTCAATATCGTCAAGACCAGCAAGGCGCGTAATAAGATCCGCCAATTCTTTAAGAACCAAGACAAGGAACTCTCGATCAACCGTGGACGAGAGTTGCTCATGGCCCAATTCCATGAGCATGATATGATTGCCAACAAGTTCATGGACAAGAAGCACATGGACAAGGTCTTGCAAAAGACCAGCTACAAGACCGAAGATGCCTTATTTGCGGCCATCGGTTTTGGAGAAGTGGGAGCCATCTCTGTCTTTAACCGTTTGACAGAAGAAGAGCGTCGCGAAGAGGAAAAAGCCAAGGCGCGTGCGGAAGCTGAAGAGCTGGTCAAAGGTGGCGAAGTCAAGGTTGAAAACAAAAAAGACACCCTCAAGGTCCGCCATGAAGGTGGCGTGGTTATCCAAGGCGCTTCTGGTCTCTTGATCCGGATTGCTAAGTGTTGCAATCCCGTCCCAGGAGATACAATTGTCGGCTACATTACCAAAGGACGTGGGGTTGCCATCCACCGTCAAGACTGTATGAACCTGCGGGCCCAAGACAACTACGAGCAACGCTTGATCGATGTCGAGTGGGAAGACAATAACACGACCAAGGATTACATCGCCCATATCGATATCTACGGCCTCAACCGTGCAGGCCTCCTCAATGATGTCCTTCAAGTCCTCTCCAATACGGCTAAGATGATCTCAACCGTCAATGCCCAACCAACCAAAGATATGAAATTTGCCAATATCCACATTTCTTTCGGGATTCCAAATTTGTCTATGTTGACAACGGTTGTGGATAAGATTAAGAGTGTGCCGGAGGTGTACTCTGTTAAGCGTACCAACGGCTAGTCGGCTGCTCAGTTATCTTTTATTGCTTCCTTAGCTCGCCTCGACGTACTTCAGTACTGTCTTCGTCTCCCTGCCTTGCCCTAAAAGCAACTGAACAGCCTTTGGTTTTCGGATAGTCTGCCTGCTTTTCACTGCCTTGTCTGATGTCGATTTTCTTTGAAGGTAGCAGTGAATGCTTAATAGATTGTTTAAATAGGATAATAAGATGAAATTAGTAATTCAACGGGTTAAAAGGGCCTCGGTTTCTATTGATGGTCAAGTCTATAGTCAGATTCGGGATGGGCTTCTGCTCTTAGTGGGAGTGGGGCCTGAGGATGACCAGAAGGATTTGGAGTATGCGGTGCGGAAGGTCACCCAAATGCGGATTTTCTCGGATGAAGAAGGGAAGATGAATTTATCTGTCAAGGATATTCAAGGGGAGATCCTTTCTGTTTCGCAGTTTACCCTCTTTGCCCAGACAAAAAAAGGCAATCGTCCAGCCTTTATCGGGGCAGCCAATCCAGAGATGGCCAGCCAGCTCTACGATGACTTCAATGATTTGTTGGAAAAGGAAGTCCCTGTCAAACGAGGGGTCTTCGCTGCAGATATGGCAATCGAACTCATCAATGATGGCCCAGTGACCATCATCCTCGATACGAAAAATCCATAGAAAGAAAAAAACATGCCCTTCATCAAAGGGCATGTTTTTCTATGTAAAGTTGTTGGGCAATCAGATGATTGATCTGGATGTCTTGGTCTTTGATCTGGAGCTGATAGAGGCCGGTATAATCGTCATAG
>CADFQU010000011.1 GCA_902836505.1 Streptococcaceae bacterium | reverse complement strand
CCAGATGGTAAAACTCCTGTAGTGACCATGAATTTTGAATTGATCAATGAAGTTCCTACAACACTTTATGATTATTTAACAAAAAAATAAGAGGTATACCTCTTATTTTTTTGTTAATAATTCTACAGCTGGACGATCCACAGGTGCCCAGTTAATGGTTTTTAATTCATGTGGAGCTAGCCAAGTGGAATTTTGGTGTTCTAATAACTCTAGATTTCCTGAGACAAGCTTGGCGTGATAGGTTTTCATTACGACAGTTCCAAAGTCATAGTCGTAGGAGGCTTCGTTGATATAGGAGATAATTTCAATTTCAGAATTTAATTCTTCCCTAATCTCACGAACGAGCGCTTGTTCAGGGGATTCTCCTGCCTCTAATTTTCCACCAGGGAATTCCCAAAACCCTCCCAAGCTTTTTCCTTCGGGTCTTTGAGCACAAAAGATTTTTCCGTCTTTTTCAATGGCAGCTGCAACAACGTGAATGATTTTTTTTGACATGATTTTCCTCCTCTTTCATTGTATCAGAAATAGTTTGGAAGAAGCAATTAAAGAATAAACCCAAATTCAAAAACGGTGAAATTGGCATTGACTTCATCTGGATTGATGTGGACAATCCTCCTGTAGACGCGATTGGTTGGGTTGCGAAATCCTCTTCATCTAGATGATAAAAGAACCTCCTAGTTTTCTAGGAGGTTGCTTTGTATTCTGTGGTGAGGCTGTGGCCTAGGTAGGTATAAATCCGTGTCAGTGGAGATTGGGGATGGGTGGAGACACGAAAGTGAAAGTAGTGGTCACGATGATCGCGACTCTGTGTGTGGTGGAGTCTGAAATAGTTGCGTTGGCCTGTCGACATGGATCTCAGCAGGTCATCTTCTAAAAAGACCAAGGGGGTCGCAGTCGTTGCCAAGCGGTAAAAATCATGCTCGAACTGCTGGTAATTGTCTGAAAAATAATCGAATTGGAGTTCGTGTTTATTCAGGGCTGGTTTCATAGCTAGAATCTCCTGGTTCAATAGAAAAAATAGTCGAAAGAAGGAGAGAGTGGTAGTACTGGCCATTTTTAATGATGACCTCAGAAGGACTTAAGCTATAGACCTGGCCGTAGTAGACGGCGATTTGATCGTCTTGGAGGCTAGAGAGGGAGAGGTAGGTCTTTTGCTGGTAAGCTTGCTCGAGGAGGTGACGGATTTCTTCGTTTGAGAGGAGGCGGAGCTCTTCTAGGGAGAGGTGCTTTGTTTGTAAGGCTGTCGAATGCTCAGAAAGGAAGAAGCCAGCCCACTTGGCCATGCCCCGGTCTTGAAAGTCCCGTGCCGACTGATAAGGGAGATAAGAACGATCAATCATGCTAAGCCATCTAAACCTCCTGCAGAGTGGCCTCCGGTCAGTTTGCTTCGAGCCAGAGCGCGCGAATTTTCTAATAGGGCAGAGCCCTTCTGTAGAGAAGCAAAGCCAAATCGGTCACGGATGTGGTCAATGGTCTCTTGGAGAGCTTCTTCTCTTTGAGTTTGCTCAGGGTCATCAAATAAGGAGATCAGCTGGAAGCTCTCCTCTACGAGCTTCCCATAAAAGACTCCGATCTGCCGGATGGCTCCTCCCTGGTAGTGGGAGCGAAAGAGCTGGATGACTTCCTTGGCTAATTGAGCGGTAGAGTTGGTCGGCTCAATCTTTCGCTGGCAGTGGATGGAAGGGAGCTGTTCCTGTTTGGAGTAGCTAGCATGGATGGAGACCAATTGGGTCTTTTTCTTTTCCCGACGCAAGCGGATAGCGACCTGCTCGGCCATCTCCCGAAAGACCAATTCAATATCGCTTTGGCGGTGATAGTCACAGGGAAGGATTTGCGAATTTCCTAGACCGTGAGACTTTGGCCGATAGGGGCGATGGACATTGCTTTCATCGATCCCATGGGCATGAAACCAGAGCTGGACGCCCATGACTCCAAATTCTTTTTTGAGCTGGTCTGGATTGGCCTGGGCCAGTTCATAGATGGAGTGAATGCCTAGCTTGCTCAGGCGTTTTTCTGTTCGATGGCCAATCCCCCAGAAATCAGTCAGTTTATTTATCTGCCAGACACGACTGGGGACGTCTTCGTAAGACCAGTTAGCCCGCATGGTTTTCTGGTGCTTGGCTTCGTTGTCCAGAGCCAGTTTGGCCAGGAGGGGATTGGCATTGCTCATCCCGACAGTAGCATAGATCCCAGTTTGCTGCCAAATGCGCTTTTGGATTCGAGCAGAAAGGAGATCTAGCTTGGAGCGTCGGTCTAGCTGAGGATCAGGAATAAAGTAGTTGAGAGAGCTGGTCAAATCGATAAATCCCTCATCGATGGAATAGGGGTAGATATCATCTGGAGCAGCAAATTCTTGAAAGACTTGCTGGATTTCCATGTTGACCTGGATATAGGCATTCATGCGAGGGGGTACGATAAAGGTGCGCTTGGCCCAACTTTCGATGTAGTGGACAAAGGCTGGATCTGTAGGTAGACCTTGCTTACGGGCCAGGTAGTAATTGAATTTCCTAGTTTTGAGATCAAAGGGCAGATCGTAGCTACGTCCGACATTTTTCTTTCCAAAGACTTGTTTAAAGACGGGGGAACTGGCTAAGATGAGGCCAGTAGAATTGTCGCTCCGACTCATGACACAAAGAGAGGTCGTCAAGGGATTGAGACCGAGGCGGACGCATTCACAACTGGCATAGAAACTTTTCATATCCACAAAAGCAATATCAGATCTTGGCTCACGTGAATAATCAAAAAGCATGTCTAGACCTCCAGAGGGAGGAAGTGGCCGACCACGATACCGACGATTTTTGGTTCATCTTCGTAGGGAGCAAAAAGGTCATCATAGGCTGGGTTGATGGACTCTAGGCGGAGGCCCTCCTCTTCCCGATAGACTTTTTTGATATAGGTCTTCCCGTTCCACATGAGGGCGTAGACCGCTCCATCATAGTCAAATCCGGTTTGTTTCATCAAGGCAACGGAACCGTTTGGATAGCTTGGCTCCATAGAATCTCCAGAGACCCAAGAGGCAAAGTCGTGTTGGATCTCTTGGTCGAAATAAACGGTCTCGTAGTCTGTCTCATTGTCATAAAAGGTATGACCATGTCCAGCTGCCAAGTCGATAGAGAGGACACGGTAAGGGACCAAAGAGACCACCTTTTCTTGCTCTGCTAAGAGTTGGCTAGCCAAGAGATCGACCTTTTTCTGATGGGGTGGGGTTAATAAAGGGTAGGTGAAAAGCGCTGAGCTCTTGTCGACAAAGTAGTCCTCTTTAACGGAGAGGCGCTTGGCCAACCTCCTGAGATTTTTATCGTGTGGCTCAGCTAAGCCATTCTCCCAACTAGAGTAGGTCTTGCGACTAATCTCTAAGGATTCGTAGACCTGGGCTTGGGTTAGGCCGAGCTCAAGTCGCCGGTCTTTTAATTTTTTTGCATCAAACATCTGTATTCTCCTATGTAACGTTTTAAAAGTTACATATAGTATAGCAAAAATAAATTCGGACTTCAAGAGAAAAGTGAGAGGATTTTTCTTTAGCAGTGAAAGGGATTTGGTTGAGCAACTCTCAGATTGGAGAGGGTGGGTGTTTTTGTATCTTTTATCCAAATTTTGATATAATAATCTCTATGAAGATTGTATCAGGTACCTATGGAGGGCGTCCTCTTAAGACGCTCGAAGGAAAGACAACGAGGCCCACTTCAGATAAGGTGAGAGGGGCTATGTTTAATATGATCGGTCCTTATTTTGATGGGGGGCGGGTCTTGGATCTATATGCTGGCTCAGGTGGCTTGTCCATCGAAGCGATATCTCGGGGGATGGAGCAGGCTGTCTTGGTCGAGAAAGACCGCAGAGCCCAAGGGATCATTGCCAGCAATATCCAAATGACCAAGGAAAGCCACAAATTTCAATTGCTGAAGATGGAGGCTCACCAAGCACTCAGTCAATTGCAGGGGACCTTTGACCTTGTTTTCTTAGATCCTCCCTATGCCAAGGAGCAGATCGTAGCCGATATTGAAACCTTGGCTGAACGAGACTTGCTGGGAGAAGAGGTCATGGTCGTCTGTGAGACGGACAAGGCAGTAGACTTGCCTGAGGAGATTGCTTGTCTAGGAATCTGGAAAGAAAAAATCTACGGAATTAGTAAGGTAACGGTTTATGTCAGATAAAATCGGGTTATTTACAGGTTCATTTGACCCAATGACCTTGGGACACTTGGATTTGATAGAGCGAGCTAGTCGCTTGTTTGATTGCTTGTATGTAGGCATCTTCTTTAATCATGAGAAGAAGGGCTATTTTACCATTGAGCAAAGAGAGGCCATGGTGACAGAGGCAGTAGCTCATTTGTCAAATGTAAGAGTCATCATCTCAGAGGCAGAGTTGGCAGTAGAAGTGGCTAGACGGTATGGAGTGACGAGCTTGGTTCGAGGCCTGCGAAATAGCCAAGACTTCCTCTATGAAAGCAACATGGACTACTTCAATCACCAGCTGGCTCCAGAGCTTGAGACCATCTATCTCTGTACTCAACCCCAGTACCAGGCCTTGAGCTCGACGAGAATTCGCGAGTTGCTGACCTTCCAGCAAGATGTCAGTGCCTATGTCCCAGAGAGTGTTATAAAGGAGATGAAATAAAAGGAATGAATGAATTTGAGAAACAAAGGGCTCAGTTACCAGAAAGCCCATTTGAACCTGTACGCAAAAAAGATAGTGTGTGGAGAACCTATCGCTGGCCGATTATTGGGACCTTGCTTCTGATTCTGGCCTTGCTAGCTTTCTTTGTTCCCCTGCCCTACTATTTGGAAATGCCAGGGAGTTCAGAAGATATTCGCCAAGTGATGCGCGTCAACCAGAAAAATGATGAAGCATCTGGTTCGTATGATTTTGTCACTGTTGCCGTCAAGCAAGCGACCTTCTCGGATATAGTCTATGCCTGGGTGACTCCTTTTACAGATATCCACTCTGAACAAGAAATGACTGGTGGCAGTTCCAGTGAGGAATTTTTCCGGATTAATCAATTTTATATGGAAACCTCTCAAAATACTGCCAAATACCAAGGATTAAAAACTGCTGGTAAAGAGACAGAGATGGAATTCTTAGGTGTTTATGTCATGCAAGTAGCAGAAGACTCTACTTTCAAAGGCGTTCTAAATATTGCGGACACGGTTACGGCTGTGAATGACAAAACCTTTAAGAGCTCAAAAGAACTCATCGAGTATGTTGGTTCCCAAAAAATTGGGGACAAGGTCACAGTGACCTACACAGAAGATGGCCAGACTAAGACAGCTGAAGGAAAGATTATTAAGTTGGTCAATGGCAAGAATGGGATTGGGATTAGCTTGATTGACCGGACAGAAGTGAAGAGTGACGTGCCAATTGAGTTTGCGACAGCTGGCATCGGTGGCCCAAGTGCCGGGATGATGTTTAGTTTGTCCATCTATACCCAGGTAGCGGATCCAGACCTTCGTCAGGGACGCCACATCGCGGGGACAGGGACCATTAACCATGATGGGACTGTCGGAGATATCGGTGGAGTGGATAAGAAAGTTGTGGCGGCAGATCGCGCTGGTGCTGAAATCTTCTTTGCCCCTGATAATCCGGTGACAGAGGAAGTTAAAAAGAACAATCCGAATGCCAAGAGCAACTACGACGAAGCGGTAGAAACAGCTAAGAAAATTAAGACCAAGATGAAAATTGTCCCTGTCAAAACCTTGCAGGATGCCATTGACTATTTGAAAAAGAATTAAAGTAGCTTGCTCGAAAAGAGAGTGGGACAGAAATCGGTCATTCGTTAGAATTCGATTTCGTCGTCCCACCTCCGCACAGTTGAGTAGGGCTGTAAAAGCTGATGAAATCAGCGTAGTAGAGCCCACTCAACCACTGCGTCTTGCTCGACAATCCAAAGACAATATCGAGGCTAGGATTTTTGTCCCAGCCTCGATGTTGGTAGATAGGGATATTCATCTCCCAATCAAATTCAAGTTTTTGCATATCAATCTCTCTATTTTTAGAGAGATTTTTTCTTTATACTAGTGTCAGAAAGTAAGGGAGGTAATTGAAATGATTGAAAATAGTTTGTTTTCCATTTCAGTGTTCTTAGCGGGGGTTCTATCTTTTTTCTCTCCGTGTATTTTACCGTTGATGCCAGTCTATGTAGGGATCTTATTAGATTCTGAGCATGAGAAAACGGTGCGTATTTTTGGAAGAGATATTTCTTGGTATGGTTTGGTCAAGACCCTCTGTTTTATTGCTGGTCTATCAACCGTATTTCTCATCCTAGGTTATGGTGCAGGTGCCCTGGGTCAGGTACTCTATGCTCCCTGGTTCCGTTACCTACTAGGAGGGATTGTCATCTTATTGGGAATCCATCAGATGGGTCTCATCAATCTTCGGCAACTCCAAAAACAAAAGAGTATCCAACTGAAGAAGGACGAAAAACGCAACGAATTCTTCAATGCCTTTCTAATTGGAGTGACCTTTAGTTTTGGGTGGACTCCTTGTGTCGGACCTGTATTAAGCTCGGTTTTAGCGCTTGCGGCTTCTGGAGGAAATGGTGCTCTACAAGGAGCGTTCTTAATGCTGGTTTACACCTTGGGCTTAGCTCTTCCCTTCTTACTCTTGGCCCTGGCTTCAGGCTGGGTCTTGCAACGCTTTGCCAAACTCAAGCCTCATATGGGGACCTTGAAAAAAATCGGTGGTGCTCTCATCGTCTTGATGGGCATCTTGCTGATGCTGGGTAATCTCAACAGCCTAGCATCCCTGTTTCACTAATCTTGAATGATTAAAGGAGAAAAATCATGAAAAAAATTCTTGCACTTACCATTGCTACCCTTAGCATCGTCACTTTAGCAGCTTGTTCTGGACAAAAATCTGATTCAGATATGAAAAAAACGGACGATAGTAGTATGATGAAGAAGGACGATATGAAGGATTCGTCCATGTCCGATGATAAAATGAAAAAAGACGATATGAAAGACTCATCTATGATGTCTGACAGCAGTTCTGAAATGAAAGACAACATGAAAGAAGATAAGATGAAATCGAGCGATTCAGAGATGAAGGACGACATGAGTGACTCATCTGACATGAAATCAGACCAATAAAGGACAATAGGAAGAGGAGGTCGTCTGCTTGGGCGACTTTCTCCTAATTTAGAGAGGAGGAAGACATGAAAAAAATAGCCTTAATAGCGACAGGACTTTTCTGTGTAGGATTGTTAGGGGCCTGCTCCGCCCAGGGAATGGAGTCATCCAATAAAAGCGAGACTAAGCAGACAGCCAAAGCGGGAGGTTCAGAGCAAGCTGGCAAGAAGGTTCTGGATTTTAGCCTGCAAGGAGTAGACGGCAAGACCTACCGCTTATCAGATTACAAAGGGAAGAAAGTCTATCTCAAGTTTTGGGCTTCCTGGTGCTCAATCTGTCTTTCAACATTAGGCGACACAAATGATTTAGCAAAGGCAGAGGAAGGTAAAGATTATGTAGTTCTAACTGTTGTCGCTCCGACATTCAATGGGGAAAAATCAGCCGATGACTTTAGAAATTGGTATCAAGCTTTGGACTACAAAGATTTTCCAGTCTTGATGGATAGTAAGGGTGACCTACTCAAAGAGTACGGGATTCGCTCTTATCCATCTGCTCTCTTTATTGCGAGCGATGGAACACTCGCCAAGACCCATATCGGCTATATGAGTAAGGAGGACATCGTCCAGACTCTAAAAGAAATGAAGTAAGGAGGACATAAAATGGAAACAAAATGGAAACTCATTTCCGTTCTTTTAGTAGGCCTGCTTTGTTTTGGACTCGTTTTCTTTGTCAAAGGATCCATGGACTTGGATACGTCAGATGCGACGACTGAGCAGATCAAAAAAGCGTCCATGAGTCAGACACCAGTAGCAAACAAAAAGAAGGAAGAAAAAGTCAATCCAGAAGACCAACGAGAAATCTATCTAGCTGGCGGTTGCTTCTGGGGTGTGGAAGAGTATTTTTCCCGTGTTCCAGGCGTCATTGATGCCGAATCAGGTTATGCCAATGGAAAAGGGGATACCACCAAGTATGAACTGGTCAACCAAACAGGGCATGCCGAAACGGTACATATCACCTATAATGTCAAGAAGGTTTCCTTGAAAGAACTGCTTCTACACTATTTCCGGATTATTGATCCAACATCAAAAAACCGTCAGGGAAATGATCAGGGCAGTCAATATCGGACAGGAGTTTATTACACCGATCAAGCAGATTTGCCAACCATAAACCAAGTATTTGAAGAAGTGGCGAAGAAATATGATAAGCCTTTGGCTGTAGAAAAAGAAGAACTTGCTAATTATATCAAGGCGGAAGACTACCATCAGGACTATCTACAGAAACATCCGAATGGCTATTGTCACATTGATGTGAATCAAGCTTCTTATCCGGTTATTGACGCTAGTCGCTATCCAATGCCGAGCGATGAAGAGATCAAGAAGAAGTTATCGCCCGAAGAATATGCAGTGACGCAAGAAAATGATACAGAGCGTGCTTTTTCTAACCGCTATTGGGATAAGTTTGAAGCGGGCATCTATGTAGATGTCGTAACAGGAGAGCCCCTCTTCTCCTCAAAAGATAAATTTGATTCCGGTTGTGGTTGGCCAAGTTTTAGCCGGCCGATCAGTCCCGATGTGGCAACCTACAAGGAAGATAAGAGTTTCAATATGACTCGGACAGAGGTTCGGAGTCGAGTAGGAAATTCCCATCTAGGCCACGTCTTTACGGATGGACCTAAGGAAAAAGGTGGCCTTCGCTACTGTATCAATAGTTTGTCAATTAAATTCATTCCTAAAGCAGAGATGGCAGAGAAGGGCTACGGCTATTTGTTGGACTATGTCTGAGACTTTTTGCGACCTACTTTGATATAATGAGTATAACAAGGATAAGTAGGTGAAACACATGTATTCAATCATGATTGTAGAAGACGAAGAGCTGGTTCGGCAGGGACTGACTTCTCTAGTGAATTATGAACAGTTTGGGATGAAGGTCATTGACCAAGCGGAAAATGGGCGAATAGCTTGGGAAAAATTTCAAGCACAACCGGCTGATCTTCTCTTGACTGATATCAATATGCCACAGTTGAATGGCTTAGATTTGGCCCAACTAGTCCGAGAGAAAGATCCGTCCTGTCATATTATCTTTCTAACAGGCTATGATGATTTTGAGTTTGCTCAGAAAGCCATTCGACTCGGAGCAGATGACTATCTCCTCAAGCCCTTTTCAAAAGCAGATATTGAAGAGATGCTGGAGAAAGTCAAGAATAAGCTAGACGAGGAAGGAAAGAAAGCCCAGGTTGAAACCTTGGTGGATCAGGGGCATTCGACGGAGTTGGAAGAGGCTATTCATTCCCGCTTAGCGGATTCCCAATTAACCCTTAAGGACTTGGCTCTTCAACTGGGTTTTAGTCCCTCTTATCTGAGTGTCCTAATCAAGAAAAAATTGGGCCTCCCTTTTCAAGAATACTTGATCCAAGAACGGATGAAAAAGGCCAAACTTTTACTCTTGACAACTGATCTCAAGATTTACGAAATTGCAGACCAGGTTGGCTTTGAGGATATGAACTATTTTTCTCAACGCTTTAAACAAGTAGTCGGTGTAACCCCAAGACAATACAAAAAAGGAGAGTATGAATGAAACGATACCCTTTGCTGATTCAGCTGATTGTTTATGTATTTGTCTTCATTCTTTTGCTCTTGGGTTTAGTCGGTAGTCTATACTATCAAACTAGCTCAGCAACCATTGGCCAACTGACGGAGCGAACAACCCGCAATAGTATCGACCAGAGTAGTCAGTTTATCACCTCCTATCTGAAAAAATTGAAGCAGACCACCTCGATCCTCAGTAAAGAAGAGACCGTTCGTCAGTTTGCTCAAGACAAGGAGGAGAGCCCAGAAGCCGTTCAAAGTCTGATGCGAACCATTATTGAGACAGACCCAGATCTGGTTTCGGCTGTCTTAGTAACTAAGGATGGACGCCTTGTTGCTACGGATTCTCAAATTAGCATGCAGACCTCATCGGATATGATGAACGAAAGCTGGTATCAGGAGGCTATCAAGAAGAGGGCCATTCCTGTCTTGACGCCAGCCCGAAAGGAATCTTTGTCTTCAGAGAAGGACAAGTGGGTGATTTCTATCACCCAGGAAGTGGTGGATGCTTCTGGTCAAAATCTAGGAGTTTTGCGCCTAGATATTGGCTATCAGAGCCTAGAAGCTTATCTGGATCATCTCCAACTGGGCAAAAAAGGCTTTAGTTTCATCATCAATCAGAAGCATGAATTTGTCTACCATCCTAAAAAGACAGTCTATTCTTCCAGTCAGGAAATGCAGGCCATGCAACCCTATATTGCTGTAAAGGATGGCTATGCCCAAAAGGGGCAGAACTTTGTCTACCAAATTGCTATACCAGAGAGTGATTGGACCTTAATTGGAGTGGCTTCTCTGGAAGGTCTCCAGATGCTTCAGTCGCAAATGCTCTATTCCTTTATAGGTTTAGGAGCTCTCGTTCTCATCATGTGCTGGCTGGGAATCTGGTTCATTCTGCGCTTGTGGATCAAACCCCTACAAGATTTGCAGGCCGTCATTCTGAAAATAGGAGCTGGTGATTCCCACTTGCGGGCGACTACCAAGGGATCGCCTGAATTGGTAGATCTTGCTCAAGCCTTCAACCGTATGTTGGATCAAATTGAAAACCTTATGCAATTGGTTAAAGAAGAGGAACAAAATGCACGACGCTATGAACTGCGAGCTCTTGCAGCCCAGATTAATCCTCATTTCCTCTATAACACCTTGGATACCATTGTCTGGATGGCTGAGTTTAATGATGGTCAGCGGGTGGTTGACCTGACCAAGTCCCTAGCCAAATATTTCCGCCTTGCTCTCAATCAAGGACAAGAACAAATTAGGCTTCAGGATGAAATAGACCATGTGCGCCAGTATCTCTTCATTCAGAAACAACGCTATGGGGATAAGTTGAATTATGAAATTTTAGAAGAGGGGACGTTGGGAGATTATCAGCTTCCTAAACTGGTCCTACAACCCTTAGTGGAAAATGCCATCTATCACGGCATCAAGGAGATGGATCGGCCGGGCGTGATACGAGTCACTTCGGAAATCAGAGAAGAACAAGTGGTCCTGACGATTTACGATAATGGACGAGGCTTTGCTTTGTCTGAGTCGACAGACCAAACTCTTCTTCGACTAGGAGGCGTTGGTTTGAAAAATGTGGATCAACGCTTGCGGTTACAGTTTGGGGCTAGCTATCATATGGAGATTGATTCTAAGGCTAATAGCTATACGAAAATCACTCTTTATTTACCCCTCACATCACGAGATGAACATTCCTAGGAGAGTGGGACAGAAATCGGTAATTCGTTAGAATTCGATTTCGTCGTCCCACCTC
>CADFQU010000010.1 GCA_902836505.1 Streptococcaceae bacterium | reverse complement strand
GAGGATCTGGGGTAGATGGAGCCACCTATGCGGAACACTGGTCCTCTGGAGATCCATATACACACAATCTATTAGTTCATCGATATGGCATTACAGCAGCTCAACTAGACGGCTTTTTAGACACTTTAGGGATCTCCTATGATAAGAACCGTATTAACGGTAAAAAACTCCTAGAATGGGAGGCTAAATCCAATCTAGATGTCCGAGGTATCGTGGCAATTGCCTTAAATGAAAGCTCACTCGGAACTGCTGGAGTCGCAAGAAACCCTGGAGCCAATATGTTTGGCTATGGGGCATTTGATTCTAATCCAGAAAATGCCAATAACTTTAATGACGAGGTTGCCGTAGTTGCCCTAACCCAACAGACGATTATTGGAAATAAGAATGAGACCTTTAAAATTCAAGATGATAAGGCTCAAAAATATGCGAATGGTTCTTTGAATCAGACCATCGATGGAGGTGTCTATTTTACAGATACTACAGGCTCTGGCAAGCGTCGAGCTGAAACCATGAGAAAACTAGATCAGTATATCGATGAACACGGCGGAACACCTAAAGCACCGATTCAATTAACTGGAAAAACTCGAGATGGAGGTGGAGTTATTTCAAATGATATTCCGGTAGGATATAGTCTTACAAAAGCTATCGACACAAATGGATATATCACTAGCACCTATCCATGGGGAGAATGTACTTGGTATGTCTTTAACCGTGGAAAACAAGTCGGAGTTAACTTTGATCCATTTATGGGAAATGGTGGCCAATGGATGAATAAGCCAGGCTTTACTACAACCCATACACCAACTGAACACTCTGCTCTATCATTTAGTCCTGGACAAGCTGGAGCTAATCCAATATACGGGCATATTGCCTTTGTGGAGCAAGTTAAATCAGACGGATCTATTCTGATCTCAGAATGTAATGTGAAAGGACTTGGAGTGATTAGTTACCGAACCTTTGACGCACAAACAGCAAAACAATTTACCTATGTATTAGGACACTAGAAAGGAAAAAATTATGTTAGTACAATTACCAGAAGAACAGACACAAGAAATTCAAAAAATGATTGCAACTCTTATCAAAGATGAGATTCATCATTTCAAAGAAGATATGGGATTAGACACTCCATTTCTGAACAAAAAACAAACATGTCATTATCTCGGAATTTCACATAATACTCTTGATATCTGGATTGCAATGGGCCTCCCGTATATTCGAGTCGGAAAGTCCATTCGTTTCAGCAAAGAAAGTATAAATCAGTGGATGACTCGGCTAGAGATAAGTGCATAAGGAGGCAAAAATGGGCATTTCAAAAACAAAGAATGGATCCTATAGGCTAAGGGTATACATACCTGATGATGTCCAAGGAAAACTAGGGATCGGTACACGATTTGAAAAAAGATTCAAAACTCGCAGAGAAGCAAAGGAAGCAGAAATTAAGTTAGCTGTTGATATTGAAAATGCACGTTTAGGAAGATCTTCTACTTTATCTCAAAGAAAAGGAGACATCCTATTCAAAGATTTTTACAAAGATATTTGGCTCGAACCCTATAAAGCAGGGCAAGCCACTGCTACTATTAAACCACCTACAGCAGTAACCGTCTTTCAAACAGAAAATCTCTTTCGTTTGCAGATTCTTCCAGTTCTAGGTAATTATTCTATTGATCATCTCAATGAAAACAAACAACTGGTTTTGTCACTTCTTACTCCACTATCGAATTCTTATGCCAACTTTAAATCCATTAGAGGCTACGTCAATTCTGTCTTGGACTGGGCAGAAGAGCTTGAATATATACAAGTAAATAAGGTTAAAAAGACAATCAGTAGAATTAAAGCTAATAAAAAATTAGCTCTCAAAGAAAGTAAAAAGTTTGAAGACTTAGCATTAAATGAGGAGGAACTTAAACAATGGCTACAAGCATTTGATGAAGATCTAAAAAATGATCGAATGGAATTAAAAGATTATGCTTTGTTCTATACGACATTCTTTTTATCAGATAGAAAATCAGAAACCTATGCTCTCCAATGGAAACATATCAATTTTGAAAAAAACGAAATTCTCATTGAACAAGCATTAGACAAATTCGGGAATCTGAAATCAACCAAAGGAAATAAAAAAACTCTATTCAAAGCTCCTAAAGAACTAATGAATATCCTGACCGATTGGAAAATTGAACAAAAAAAGCAACTAAAGCTGTTTGGAATCAGACAGAATGAAAAGCAATTCGTTTTCACATACAACAATAGAAAAAACGGTATTAACGTTCCACTTCATATTGATTATCTTAATCATCGAATGAATACTATTCGAAGAAGACATCCGGAACTTCCTCCAGCATCTCCTCACAAATTAAGGCACACTGGAGCAACTTTGGCAAGACGGGCTGGAACATCATTAAATGCTATTTCAGAAGCACTTACTCATAGTGACATCCAAATAACGAAGACTTATGTCAATACTACTGAAACAGTAAATCAAACAGCAGGAGAAATAGCCTTTAGAAGTCTCAAAAAGCAATAGGGTGAATTTTGGGGTGAACTCTAGTTTTTTGAATAAAAAAAGACATCCAAGAGAAAATTCTTGAATGTCTGTTTATACAAAACTTGATGAGACTAGCACTCCGCCAAAAATGCCTGCACAGTCTTGACATCTTCTGAACTACCGCCTTGGTCAATATCGCAGATATGTTGGAGCCCATATTTTTCGATAATCAAGGCAGTCGCTCCGCAGAAGGTCCGGCCGTGTTTAACAGAGTCACCATTGTTAACAAAACCTTTAATCAGCCCAGGATGTTTCTTAATAAAGCGTTTGGTAGACCACGGAATTTTCCCAGCACCAGCATTTCGAGTAATGAGAATACAGGGCTCTTCCAGTTTCTCCTTGATGCTCTGGGTCGGATAGCCCAGTGATTCTGCAAATCGTTTTCCAATACCAGTATTTGAATCATAAACTACAATCATCTTCATCACCTACTTTCTTAAAAAAAGAATAGCAAACCAAGCCGCAAAGCCTAAAACCACAACATCAGAGATGAGCATAAGCATAAACTCTAAATCTGGCATCATGTGAATGTAAATCAGCAATGACAAAGTTGTCAAAGCCAGTGCTGTCAGCTTAGCAACTGCCGGCAAGCCCGGAATCAAAGCTGCTCCGATTAGGACAATGATGAGACCTCCGACTAAAAATGACTGAAAATCCACACTTAAACTAAAACCAACTGTCACACCGCCGTAGCCAATGGTCAAAAGACCAATTGCGACCAGACAGATACCCAAAATAGCTATTCCACTCATAGCAAATCCTCCTTGCTTATTCATTCTTTTCCTCACTTTCTGTTTTTGAATGAACGCTTCCAAATATTCATTCAAATCTTTCTAAAAAATAATTCACTTTATACTTATGCAATCACATTTCTTCCCATTCCTATTCGCACTAAATAAGCCATCACCCCTTTGTTCGTGAATGAATGGTTATATAAATTCATTCATACCTGCTTCTAAGAAAAGGAATTTCCTCTATTTGGAAAAAATTCCCTTAACAAAATATTTCACTAAAGTCTCAAGACTATCGAAGTAGCCTGAAAAATCCTGCTCTGTGACATGCATGTCTATGTAATAAATCAAGTCATAAACCTTCATGATCTCAGCTATTTTCTCCTCCGAAAAGCCCTCTTCCTGCAAGCGCTGGCTGAAGGTCTGAATCAGAAACTGATAAAAAGCATTGGATGCTCGTCCGGAATCCTGATTATAGTAATCGTGCAGAATCTGAGAAATGCCTGGCTTGTTCCACTCAGCCAGAATTTTATTGGGTGAAATCAATTCAAAAGTGACTGCAAAAAGCTGTTCAACGATTGTCTCGGGCTCGCCCTGCCAGTCTACGCGTTGTATGATTCCCTCACGTATACGGCTATTTTCAGCTACATAAACCTCCAAGAAGATAGCTTCCTTGGACTCATAATACTTGTAAAAGGATCCGACAGCCATACGGCTCTTCTTAGCAATATCAGAAATTCCAGCTGCCTTATAGCCTTTTTCTGCAAATACTTCCCTAGCCGCAGCCAACAGCTCATTTTTTTTATCCATTTCTATGCCTCTTTTATGAATGAATAAGTCTATATATTCATTCATATTCTAACACATTCTTGCTATTTGTCAAGCATTTATGCGATACTATACAAAATAGATAGTTTGCTAATCAAATTATTTTTTTAGATTATATTTTGGAGGTTGAGCTATGCTCAAGGAAAGACGAAACCAGGGTACCATCCCCCTACTGGTAATTACTTTTATTTTTCTAAGAATTTTTCAACCGTATCAAGGAGTTTGATATAGGTAAGATTTACAATAAACATAAGCGACTCCTTTAAAATAAATGATAAATAGATTATAATACTTTACAAACTACCTGAATAGTAGGCACATTTTTGTAAGGAGAAAAAATGCTGACAAATAAAAATTGGAATTGTAGTATGTCCCAAGTTTTGGATGTAGTTGGTGGCAAGACGGGCTGGAACATCATTAAATGCTATTTCAGAAGCACTTACTCATAGTGACATCCAAATAACGAAGACTTATGTCAATACTACTGAAACAGTAAATCAAACAGCAGGAGAAATAGCCTTTAGAAGTCTCAAAAAGCAATAGGGTGAACTTGGGGTGAATTTTGGGGTGAACTTTAGTTTTTTGAACAAAAAAAGACATCCAAGAGAAAATTCTTGAATGTCTGTAAACGTTGATATAATCGTGTTGATTAACGTTTTGAGAATTGTGATGCTTTACGAGCTTTCTTAAGACCTGGTTTCTTACGCTCAACTTTACGTGAGTCACGTGTAAGAAGTCCTGCGCGTTTCAATGAATCGCGGAAGTCTGGGTCTACTTGAAGAAGGGCACGAGCGATACCGTGACGGATAGCTCCTGCTTGACCAGCGTATCCACCACCTACAACGTTAACGAAAACGTCGTATGAACCTACAGTTGAAGTAACTGCGAATGGTTGGTTGATAACAAGACGAAGGTCAGCGTGTGGGATGTACTCTTCAACATCTTTTTTGTTAACAGTGATTTTACCAGTTCCTGGAACAAGGCGAACGCGTGCAACAGCGTTTTTACGACGTCCAGTACCTGCATATTGTGCTTGTGACATACTTTATTGTTCCTTTCCTTAGATAAGTCCTGAAATATCAAGAACTTCTGGTTGTTGTGCAGCGTGAGTGTGCTCAGCTCCAACGAATACTTTCAATTTCATACCTTGAGCGCGGCCAAGAGTATTGTGTGGAAGCATACCTTTAACTGATTTTTCGATCAAACGAACAGCATTTTTAGAACGAAGTTCACCTGCTGAGATTTGTTTCAAACCACCTGGGTACATTGAGTGAGTGTAGTAGATCTTATCAGTTGCTTTTTTACCAGTCAATTTAACTTTTTCAGCATTGATAACGATTACGAAGTCACCTGTATCAGTGTGTGGTGTGAATGTTGGTTTGTTTTTTCCGCGAAGTACGCTAGCAACAACTGCTGAAAGGCGTCCAAGAGGTACATCAGTTGCGTCAACAACGTACCATTTGCGTTCTACTTGGCCTGGTTTAGCCATGAATGTAGTTTTGTTCATGATTTCTCCTATTATGAATATCGTTTTTGTTTACAGGGCGGATGTTCCGGTCCGCGAGTTATTTGAAAGGTTCCGGGGCCTTACAAATGGGGTAAACAATACCGCCTACTATTGTATCAAATTTTTCAAATAAAAGTCAACCGATTTGAAAAATTATTTGCGATTTTCTTTTCCTATGACAAAGCCGATGAGAGAATTAGGACCAACGTGGGCTGCAATGACTGGACCTAAAGGCATAATCAAAACTTGAGAGATGGCCGGATTCTCCAACAATTGAGCCTTGAGCTCTTCCGCTCCAGCAAGATCGTCCGTGTAAGAAACCAAAGCTGTGCTATGGCCGATATCATCCTGGATGAGTGAAACCATTTCCCGCATGGCTTTTTTACGTCCCCGAACTTTGGCTATAGGGGCTAACTTGCCTTCTGCATCAATCCAAAGAAGAGGTTTGATGTTGACCAAACTTCCCACGATGGCTGAACTCTTAGAGAGACGTCCTCCGCGCATCAGATGGTAGAGATCATCCACCAAGAAATAGGTCCGCAACTTGGGAGCGACTTCCATCAGCTCTTCCTTGACTTGATCCAAACTCTTTCCTGCATCACGCGCCTCAACTGCTAGCATAGACAAGTAGCCCTCTCCAATCCCTGCAGCTTTTGGATCGATGATTTCAATCACAGCTTCTGGGTAGTCTTCAAGGATCAAGTCTCTTGCCATGACCGCACTCTGGTAGGTCCCTGACAAGACTGAAGAGAAGGCGATATAAAGGAGGTTTTCCTTGCGCTGAGCATAACCCTTGAAAATCTCTTGGAATTGCCCAACATTGACCTGGCTGGTCGTTGGTTTAGCACCCTTTTGCATTTCTGCTAATAATTGGGGGCTAGTAAGTTTGTCTGGACCTACTGTCTCATAATGAGTCCCATCGATTTGGATCGACAAACCGACGATTTCTACATCATGCTCCTGTGCCCATCTTTCATCTAAATCTGCAGTTGAATCTGTTAAAATTTTAAAGGTCATTTACTTGCTCCCATCTCTTTTTGTAGTTGACGTAGGCCCTCTTGGTCAAAAGGCCGTATCGGTGGTTTTTGATCGTTGACGGCTCCTCGCGCCTGGTTCAAATCAGCTTTGACAACGGCGACTCTCTTCTCCAGCTCACGCGCCGAAACACGGAGCGCTCCTTGAGCAAAGACCGTCCATTGCTCATTCAAGTCACTCGTCGCGACTGATACTTGGTGAAGGGGGGTATTGAGCTCTGCTGCCAAGCGTTCAATGTAGTCATCAGCGGTTTCATCCTCCGCTGTGAAGACCACTTGGACTTGAAATTCCTCATAGGTCTGACGAATCCCTGGCATATATTGGGCATCAAACACACAAATCACGCGAATGCCTTCAAAGCTGGCATAGTGACTAAGCTTTTCTAGGAGGATCGTTCGTGCAGCATCTAGCTCACTCTTCTTAAAGAGCTGACGGGTTTCCTGCCAGAAGGCAATCATATTGTAGCCGTCCACTAACAAAATCTTTTCCTTCATCGACTCCCCCTTCCTAGGATTTTCTTCTATTATAGTTTATTGCGAAAGACCTCATACATGAGGATTGCTGCTGCGACACTAGCATTCAGACTTTGGACATGCCCCTGCATCGGAATCGTAATCATTTCATCCACTTGCTTTTTAATATTGGACGAAATGCCCTTGCCTTCGTTTCCAATGATGAGGGCCAACTTCCCACTGGTATTCCATTTGTGAGAAGGCGTTCCATTCATATCGGTCCCAAAGATCCAAAAACCTGCTTCTTTGAGCTTATCCAAGGTTTGGCTAAGGTTGGTCACTCGAGCAATAGGGACATGCTCTACTGCTCCAGTTGAGGTCTTGGCAACAACAGGTGTCACCCCAACAGCACGGTGCTTGGGAATGATGACTCCAGCCACCTGGGTAGCGTCGGCTGTTCGGAGAATGGATCCTAAGTTATGGGGATCGGTCAAGCCATCCAAAATCAAGAGCAAGGGATTGTCTTGATCAGCTACCTGGGCCAAGATATCATTCAAGTCCGTATAGGCAAATTCCGAAACTCGCAAGACAAAACCTTGGTGGACAGCCCCTTCTGTCATTTCTTGTAAGGTCTTCTTAGGAGTCCAAGAAATGGACACCTTCTTATCTGCAGCCAGATCCTTGATTTTTTCTACATTCTTTCCTCGCAAATCGTCCTGGATATACAATTTATTTCCTGTATTTGCGATCAGTGCTTCTGTGACGGCATGAACGCCGTAAACAATATCGTTTTTTTCCATGAAACTAGTATAACACAATTGCCATATCTGGTGAAACATTTGGAGTAGCCCACTTTGCTTGTGGTATAATAAAACTAGTTTAGAAAAAGGAAAGAATCAGCATTATGCCACTTATTCACCGAACCATCAAGATGGTCCTCGCCACCTGTTTGGCTATCTTGCTTGCAGAGTTTTTAGGTCTGGCCTACGCCACCTCTGCGGGGATTATTGCCATCCTCAGCATTACCGATACCCGTCGCAGTACAGCTAGATTGGCCTACAACCGCTTTATGTCCATGCTTCTAGCCCTCTTCCTTGGAAGCTTAGCCTTTCAGATTCTCGGCTACAATCTCTGGGCTCTTGGTTTTTATCTGGCTACCTATGTCCCACTTGCTTTTCTACAAGGCTGGGAAATTGGCATCACACCAAGTTCTGTCCTGGTTACCCATCTCCTGCTAGAAAAATCCACTTCTCTAGCCCTATTAGGAAATGAAGTGGCTATTTTCCTAATTGGAACCAGCTTTGCTCTCCTTGCCAATCTCTATATGCCTTCTCGACAAGAAGAAATTGATCGCTATCACGAGATTGTTGAGGAACAACTCAAGAAGATTCTCTATCGGTTTGCAGAATTTTTAGGAAAAGGAGATGGAAGCAACGATGCCAGCTTGATTCGTGAGCTAGATTCTATCTTAAAAGAGGCTCTCGATTTGGTATATCTAGACCATTCCAACCACCTCTTCCATCAGACCAACTACCATATCCACTATTTTGAAATGCGCAAGCGCCAAAATAATATCCTGCGAGACATGGCCAACAACGTAAACAACTGCCAATTAGCCGCGAGCGAGAGTCTTATTTTGGCTCAACTCTTTGCTAAAACAGCCAGCCAACTCAGTCAGGAAAATCCAGCTCAATTCCTGCTTGATGAAATCAATCGCTATCTAGCAGTCTTTCGTGAACGACCTCTCCCTCGATCTCGTCAAGAATTTGAAACCCGAGCGACCCTTTTGCAACTCCTGCGAGATCTTGAAACCTTCATCTCCATCAAGGTGGAATTCTATCAAAATTATCAGAAGGAACTTCAAGCTTAGCTCTATCTTTAGATCTATAAAAAATAGACTGGAAAGATTTTTCCAGCTCTTTTTTCTTTGTCATCAATTTATAACGAATTTTAAGAGAAAAACCTCCATATATATTGAAAGCGCTGTCATAAAGTGTTATGATAGGGGTGCATACATGTAAAGAACAAAGGAGGTCTCTTTATGCATTCTTCTTATAAGAAGCGTTTGTACACAAACGCACTCAGTCTCTCTACTGCTGTCCTCTTAGCCTTCCTCGCACAAGGCCAAGTTGCTGCGGACACTGTTGAACCAGCTAGTCCTGCCGCACCTGTCGAAAACGTCCTCAAGCCAGAGGAAACCAGTACTAGTCCGGCAAGCAGCACAGAGGCAACAAATCCTGCCCCTGCAACAGAAGCGACTGCTAGTCCAGCTAGCGCAGAAGCAAGCTCGTCTACCGCTTCAGACACTACTAACCCTAGTGCTAAGCCAGAAAACACAGGAACAGAGCGAGCTGCAAACGCAGAGCCAGCTATCAGCCTTAGTGATAGTCCTGTTTACATGTCTGAAAAAGGAACGCTGACGGATACCGTCAAGGATCAAGCTCAGGCTGCCGGAAAGATCAACTGGACCTTGGACGACAAACCACTAGAAGAATGGAAAACTTGGGATATGGAGACAGGTACTCTGTCCAAAGATCCCTTCATCACAGTTGAAGAGAACAAAAACGGAAATGATTTGGATCTAACCTTTACTGTCAAGGAACTCTTTGGTGAAGATTTAAGTCTTCGGAGCCCCAATAATATCCGTCGGACCTATCGAAACTATATCGGTGAACACACTTTGGTTGGAACCAGCGCAGATCTTGGACTAACTATTCGCAAGAATCTAACCTTCCGTCCATATAAAGATTTCCATACCCACGAGGAGATGTTAGCTTCTATTGAACAGACAAAGGCAGAAGCCAAAACAGACCGTCTGGTTCAGCTCGAAACTCTTGGCAAGAGCGCCCAAGGACGGGATATGAAGATGGGAATTGTGAGTAAGGACCAAGCAAGTATTGACCACTACCTCTCATCTACCAATCCAAAAGCTTTGACCAAACCAAGTGAAATGCTGGCAGCTCTGAAGGACAAAACCTTAGATTACAAACTGCCTGTCCTAGTTCATAATACGCATGCGGATGAACAACCTGGTATTGATATCATCACTGGTCTCTTCCGTACCTTCGCCACAGAAGATCAAGTCACTTTTAAAACGACAGACGAAGCTGGTAACATCAAAAATGTAACCCTGGATATCCCAACTCTCTTAAACAAATTTATCTTCTTGTTTGACTTTACCGAAAACCCAGACGGGGATGCTCTCAACCTGCGTGCTTTGGCCAATGGACTGGATCCAAACCGGGATGCTAGCTACCAAACCAACCCAGAAGTGCGTACCGTCATCCAAATGATCAACAAGTGGAATCCGATTGCTCTCTATGATATCCATGGATTTGTCAAAGAATTCTTGATTGAGCCTGCAACACCTCCACATGATCCGAACTTTGAATACGACCTTATGTCCAACCTCATGTTGGAAAATGCCCGTCATATGGGACGGGCTGGAGTTGCCAATTCCAAATACGATAGCTACATCATTCCAAAACTAGACTGGGGAGATGGCTGGGATGATTCCTTCTCTGGGTATACAGGTGTCTATGCTGTCTATCACGGTATCCTAGGCCATACGATTGAAATTCCAGAATCCAACCAAGAATCTTATTATGCTGGTCGTAATGCTGTCCTCGGAGGCATTGACTTCCTCAACAAAGATCCAGACAAACTCCTTGAAATGCGTCTCAACTTCTACTTACGTGGTCTCAACAAAATTGAAGATCCAAAAGCAGAAAACGAACTGGTCGGTCCAAATGGGGAAATCGTTGGACGTGTGAAAAATGGTCGTCCGAAATTCTTCCCAGACTACTATGTCATCCCAATGAGCCTCGACAAGGACAATGACGCCCAAGAAGCCTTCAATATGATCGACTACTTCAAACGAAACGGTGTCCTCGTTAAAGAACTCAAAGAAGATATTGGCAACTATAAAAAAGGGGACTTAGTCATTGACATGGCCCAAGCCAAACGTGGCTATGCTAACCACATTCTCTACAAGGGTTCCAATGAATCCGCCTGGGCAGCCATGTATGCAGAACTTCTCGTTAACTTCCCTGATATGAAAGGCTTCAAGGCAGAACCTGTATTCAAGGACGGTCTCTTTGCTGGAAAACTTGGAGAAGTCACAGCCACTCGCGCGACTAGAACCTCTGAGATCGATCCTAAAGCGCCTTACTACGTCATTGCCAATACCTCAGCCAGTGCCGTTCAAGCCGTAAACAAGGCGATTTCCCAAGGTAAATCTGTCTACTTAACAGATGATGGCTACATCGTTGACCGCGATACTTTTGCATCGCTCCTTCCAAACTATGC